>CAYGXH010000097.1:4437-8663 GCA_964353675.1 uncultured Chlorobiaceae bacterium | reverse complement strand
CCGTGTTGAAGAGTGTTACGGTCACGCCGGTGACCGTAGCGAATGCTTCACAAAAAAGTGGACTCAGGAACATATTGGCATTCCCCGCGCGGACATCGCGTACATCTATTCCCATAGCCGATATAATTTCTATGCCGTACTTCATGGCAAAGACGATTCCTTCCTGTCCCGCCCGCAGAATGTGAGCTTTTGTATGGATGTTGAAGTCGAGGTTGCACAATGATGCGCCCACAATCTTGTTTCCCAGTGTCCGTTCTGCTCCGTTGCCATACGGGATGATGACCAATCCTTCAGATCCCGCAGGAATCAATTCGGCAAGCTTGTTCATCTGTGTGTATGTCAGAGAGTCGCTGCCGAATGTAACGATATTCCGCTTCAGCCATCTATTTAAAATACCTGCACCATTGACACAGAGGAGCGCCCCGTACCTGGATTCTCTATGCGTATGGTTAACGTGGAGGAAGACATTAATACGCGATCTTTCATCATAGCGCGGGGAATCGAGAATACCATAGATAACTCCGGACGTGCCTGCGGTTGCGGCAATCTCGCCCGGATGCAAAACACTGAGTGAAAATGCGTTGTTCGGCTGATCACCAGCTCGATACGATACAATAGTGCCCGGTTTCAATGATAGCTCTTCTGCCGCCTCACGTGTTATTTGCCCCTGCGAATGAAATGTTGGGACAATATCGGGTAAAAGATCCGGTGAAATGTTGTAGTATCGTAATATACTCTCGGCGATTGTATTCTCCTGAAAATCCCAGAGTATTCCTTCCGAGAGACCTGATGGAGTTGTAAAGATCTCCCCGGTCATTCTCATGGCTATGTAATCTCCCGGTAACATTATTTTATAAGCGCGCTTATACAGCTCCGGTTCATGAGTCATAACCCATTTCAGTTTTGAAGCAGTGAAATTGCCGGGAGAGTTCAGGAAACGTTTGAGACAGGTTTCCTCGCCGAGTGATTGGAATGCTTCTTCGCCGATTTCAACCGCACGGCTATCGCACCAGATAATAGCAGGACGGAGTACCTTATAATCTTTATCCACGATCACAAGTCCGTGCATCTGGTACGATATACCGACCGCGAGGACCTCGGTCATATTTATTCCGGATTTTTCCTTTATGAGAGCTGTCGCACGCACGACATGTTCCCACCAGGTTGCAGGATCCTGCTCAGCCCAGCCGGGTTCATACGAGATTATGTCGAGTTCGGTCTCTGGAGAATACGCCGCTGCTCTGATATTGCCAGTCTCAATTTCGAGCAATGTCGCCTTAACCGATGAGCTTCCGATATCATAACCGAGGAGATATCCGCCTTCAGGCATTTTTCAAAACTCCTGAATATTTTTCATATTCGTTCAACGAGGAAATAGTAAGTATTGTGCTTTGTTCGTCTGTCTGTACTTCGTGAATCTCGTTTTGATGATTCTGTATTACACCCCTCACACCTTCACCTTGCGGAGCAATCCGCAGGGCTTCAAATAATTTCATCCCGAATATTATCGGATGACCACGTGTTCCGTTGAATGTCGGTATGATAATTTCTTTTTTAGACTTCCAGAAACTCTGAAGTAGGGTGACAAGGAGCTTTTGTGTAATGAGCGGATAATCGATGGGGCAGACCATCAAACCGTGTAAATCATCCGGTGATACTTTAACGAGGCCCGCACGAATGGATGACAGCTCTCCGGTTTTCCACAACGGATTGACAGTTATCTTTCCATCGAACCATGTGAGATCCTTGACGGTTTGATTCTCATCTTCACCAACGACGATGACGATATCGATGACACGTGCGGACCAAAGTACATCCACAATATGACGGAGGAATGATTTTCCTTCCAATTTGGGAAGCGTCGGAGGGGACTCCTGATGGGAAAAAGCACCGTTACAGAGAATTACACCTGAGACCATATGGAGTAATCAAAATCATTTATGATGATTGTATACCTCAGGGATAAGTATACCAGCACGGGTATGAAATACTCATTATAACCCAGATCGGAATTTGCCCTTAGCTGGTCTGCAGCTTCCCAGAGTCTTTTTTCAAGCGCTTCGATGTTTTGCATTGCCATTCCGTTCCATTCACCGTCTTTTTAAGGAATATTTTTCATGTCCACAACAGGGACACGATTCTAATATCATGTACCAATATTACACTTTTTGGGACATGATAGTTAACTCATGTACCAGCATGGTACATGAGATTTGCAGCGTGTCTTTCATGCATTTTGTTTGCCAGATAGTAATCGATACAATTTTACGTTCACAAAAACCTTTTCCTTCCAGATCTGTTGAGACGTCAATACGCCAATTTTCTCAAGTGTATCGAGATAGCGAGCGGCAGCTTTTCTTTCAGCAATTCCATGTTCCACCAGAGAACTTATTTTGCAGTATGGTTGATGGAAGAGCGCCTCAACAAGCTCTTTTGAATAAATCTTTGGCGCTTCTTTCTTTACCTTATCTATTGTTTTTTCCAAGAGCGTCTTAATCTTGTTGACTTTCAAAATCGTATCACGTGAAGTCTGATCGACGGCATCCAACATGTAGATAATCCACTCTTCCCATGCCTGTTCTGCTGTCACTTTGCGGAGCAAGGCATAATACGTGGATTTGTGCTTGATGATATAACTGCTGAGATAGAGGATGGGCAAATCCAAGAGACCCAGAAGAATAAGATAGAGAACATTCACGATACGACCGGTGCGGCCATTGCCATCATAAAACGGATGGATTGCTTCAAACTGGTAGTGGATTATGGCAAGCTTGATAAGCGGGTCGACGGAATCTGAGGTCCGAAGATACTCTTCAAGATTTTTCATGAGACCGCGGATGCGCTGTTCTCCATCTGGTGGTGTGTAGATTGCCTGACCTGTCGAGCGGTTACCAATATATGTTCCGGGTCTTTTACGAATGCCGGTATTCTTCTCAATCAGTTTCTTCTGCATATCTACTATCATGTCAGTAGTCAGCTTATGATCCCTGACAACCTCACCGTATGCTTTCCACAGTGTCTCGCGATATCTCAGGATTTCTTTTGTAGAGGGATCAATATTTGGCGTACTCAGAACCAGCGCTTTGTACATTTTATCTCTGGTAGTAATAATGTTTTCGATTTCAGAGCTATCTCTCGCCTCTTCCAAGATGAGCGCATTCAACAAGATCGTCTGATTCGGGATGATATTCACAATACCCTTAAGTTCACCGATAGCACCGCGTGCAGCGGCAAGTTTTTTCAATATAAGTTTTGTTTCTAAATCGGCCTTTGGTGGTAAAAGAGGAAGAACGTTGTATGGATTAGACGGATTATATGTCATTTTGTTAATTATACCTCCGCTAATTACTAATGAATTCACCAATCATATATCATTTCGGATGATTTAACATCTCTTGTGTCGGCAGTATCTGAGAGATGGGCATACACGGGTAATGGTGAGAAAATCACGGTTTTATTTTCCTCTGCTTCATCAATGATGATAATATCTGTGATGTGTGCCGACCTAAGCACATTCACAATATACCGGAGGAATGTTTTTTCTTCCATTTTGGTAAGCGCAGGCACGATTCCGTTATGGGAAAACGTACCGGTCGACAGAATGATGCCCGAGATCATATGGAAAACCTGTTTGGTCCGCAACGATGATTTTCATTCAGTGTTTGAAAAGAGATGATCCAAGGTAACACTTTCCGATTTCTGTAGCAACAGACAGGATGGGTATTTTTATTCCTCATATACCAATTATTCATGCGGAAATATTAAATCCCATCCGATAATCCTACGCCACAGCTTCTTTGCGACTTCACCGGATTGCTCGTTCATACCTCACTGATGAGCGGTACTGAATACACCTGAATCATTTTTTTCCCATCGAATTCAGATCCTCGACGAATCTCGCTATCTGTGAATCATTAAATCCCTTCTCCTTATCGACACTTTCGAGTGTTCCCCCTATAGGTTCAACGCATGGGAGGCATTTTATTCCTTTCTCCATCAGATAGCCGACAGCATTTGGTACTTCCCGAATAAGATCTTCTATCGATATATCCTTCGTAATTATTCCGCTTCTCCTAGTTACCGATGAATATTGGTGCGTAATAATCCGTTAAATAAGCATCGATTACGTTTTTCGGCAGTCTTACAGTAGATGTACAAAATTGATAGAAGGATTCCAAATTATTTTGAAGTTGGGGGGAAGAGTCGTATATTGAATAGAATTTCGG
>CAYGXH010000097.1:0-4337 GCA_964353675.1 uncultured Chlorobiaceae bacterium | reverse complement strand
ATTCCAAATTATTTTGAAGTTGGGGGGAAGAGTCGTATATTGAATAGAATTTCGGGCCAATTCCTCAAATTGCCCGTGTAATATTCTCCCCCGGGGAATAATATTTAAATAAAATAATAAAATTGAAAGGTAAAAGTAATGAAAAAACTCGCTCCTTTTATATTCTTCGCGATACTTTTTACTCCGCTTACAATTTTTCCCCAGACGCAGGAAGAAGTAAAAGCCGAAGTACCCGAGCTGAAAGCATTTCACTCGGTTATATACAAACTATGGCATAACGCCTGGCCCGAAAAAGATATCGTATTGATGGCTGAGCTCGTCCCCGAAATCGAGAAGGGGGTAGAGAAGGTACAAAAAGCACAGCTTCCCGGGATTCTTAGAGAGAAAAAACCGCGCTGGGAAGAGGGAGTCAAGGGTCTCACCGAGGTCCTCAAGGAATACAAGACGGCAATCGCATCCAAAGATACTCAGAAGATTCTCGATGCCGGAGAGAAACTCCACGCGCAGTACGAGGGCATGGTTCGGATGTTACGGCCTGTGCTCAAGGAAGTCGACGAATTTCACAAGGTCCTTTACCCGCTTTACCACTACTACATGCCGGAATACAAGAGAGATAAGATTATGGCGTCTGCCATAGAGATGGATGCGAAAATGGATTCCCTTAGAAAAGCGGAACTTCCTGAACGACTTCGTGCAAAGGGAAAGGATTTTAATCGCAGTGTAGAAGAGCTTACAAGGGCAGTAAAGTATTTTGTAAAAGTAGCAAAAGAAATTGACGACGAGAAAACTGTTACCGACGCGATAAAAGATTTGCACACAAAGTATCAACAGCTCGAAAAAGTATTTGAGTAAGCGGTTTGATCTATCCCACGGTCAACCCGAAAACCTCCCGAAGATTAACACGCTCAAACAGAGCAAACCTTCGGGAGGTTTTCTAAGGACTAGGTACTAAAATCTCTCCGCTACCTGCTTACCCTTAAAGAGTACAACTCTTTTTTGATATGTGTTCGATAGTCCAACTATCGAACAACAGCCATACTCGTTAAACCTCAGACATTTTACTTGCTTAATCTGAGATAAATATCGGAAGTTTTACTTGTTGTACTTTCGAAGATTATTCGATTTAGAGTTATACTCTATGTTCTAAGCTCTACGCTTAATGACTAATAGCAGAGAGTTTAGAGCAGAGAGTAACGCACAAAGAATAAAGTACAATGAACAAGTTACAAAGTACTAAGTACAAATGACCATTGACCCGCCAAAAAGACGGCGGGGAGTCAATTGACCAAAAAAAAAGAATCCCGATAAAAACCGGGATTCCTTTCATGTCGCCCTCGCTAACCGGGATCGCTTGATACTATTTCATTAGGATCATTTTTCTCGTCTGCTTGAATGAGCCGGCTTCTAGCGTGTAGAAGTAAATACCGCTCGGTGCCTGAGAACCGTTTGAGTTCAGGCCATTCCACCTTATGCGGTAGCTTCCCGGGCCCATATCTTCGCTTACCAGCGTCGCCATTAAATTACCAACGATATCGTATACTTTCAAGGATGTAAACTGCCGGTTCGGGAGGTTGAATGAAATGCTTGTACTTGGATTGAACGGATTCGGATAATTCTGCTGCAGAGCATACTCCCTCGGTGCCGTCTCATCAATTAATTCGACACCCGTCGGAGTAAAGTTCTGGATTGCAGAAAGCAGGAGTCCGCGTGCATACTTCGTATTGTGTATTCCATGACTTCCATCAGACTCTACAAAATCATGATTAAACTTCGCCCTCATGAATTCGTCCGTCGCACTGTCGGCGGTTGTCGCAGCTGCAAGGTTGCCGCTCAGGACGGTCAGAAGGCTGTCGATTTCCGTCTGAACATGCCGGAAGTCAAACGTAACTGCGAGCGTGTCGAAATCATTATGACATTCGTAGCACTTCTTCCCCTTCGGCAAAAACGTATGCCCTGTTTGTGCGGGTTGATCGTCACTCACAAATGGTGCCATTACAACATGGCACGTTACGCACTTGTCCGTTGCAACAAGTCTATGCAGAGATGATTCATAGGTATACCCAGCATATTGATAACCACCCTTCCCTTCAAGCATGTAAGCTGTCGAATGATGCAGGTCTTCGCCTGTCGGAGTCGGAGTGTCGGGATTATATTCGGGATTATGGCACTTCTGACACAGCTGTGCAGGTGGTAGTCTTAGCTGACCTGTATTTTCATCCGAATGCGGGTTATGACATGCCACACAAACGAGCGGCTGAGCACTGCTTCCCGGAGGATTATCGACCGATGGTTCGAGATTCGAATCATTCACAAATTCCAAGAATCCCTGAACGGTATGACAACCCGAACAATTAGGATTATTACGGAACTGGTTCGCTAAATATCCCGAAGCGTTGGTATCCGATATAGCGTGCTTTGCCATTGACCATTCGCTGTAGTAGGGATGATGTGTACCCTCGTGGCACGTACCGCACTGCTCTGCAGTCAGATTTATTGTAGATGAATTTCCATGGTTAACACCATCTTGGACTGGACCATGGCACGATTCACACTGAACGTTTACTTTCTTTTTATACTCAGTAGTATCGGTTACGGTAAACGAACCGTCGCCATTATTTGTGATGTAATCATCCGCGCCGTGGTTCGCCCGCAGTGTGTCCCAGCCTGTTGTGTGGCAGGGCGAACAGGACATTTGTTTCTGTACGAACGCCACCGAATCATACGCTCGTGCATGCGCTGTCTGAGACCAGGAAGTATATTGGGTCCCACCGATCAACGCAGAGCTATGGCAGGTTTGACACACTGCAACGCCGCTGTAGTTGGGGTCCTGACTGTAGAGCGCCTGGGAGCACACTAACAGTAGAACTACCATCAATAGAATTGTACCACTTTTCATTGTAAATCCTCTCTAAATTAAATTGAATTGGTTAACCGGTTTTCAGCGAAAAATCTTATGCTCAATTATGTTAATAATTACAATAGTTATGCCACTAATAATAATAAACCGGACTACCCTCCCCATTGAAAAATGCAAAAAAAAGAATATTTTGACCCCGCTTAACAACTATGTTATCGGTATTGACAAAACCTGCGTCATTTGCCGCACCCAGATCTCCCGATAATAAGTTTATTTACCAGAGCGAGAAAATCCTCAAAATCGACAGGTTTTTCAATGAAGACATCGACAACTTTCTTATAACGTTCCCTTTCAAAGGATGAAAGCAGGGAGGAGCTCATCAGTACCACGGGTGTTGAATCATCATTCTTCTTCACATTTTCGGCTACCCTGAGGCCCCCACATAGTGGTACGTGCAGATCGGTGAGTACAAGGCAGAACTTTTGAGAGTGGAGTTTTTCGATGGCTTGTTCTCCTGTTTCAACAACACTGACATCGAATCCGGCCTTTTGAAGGAACCTTCCGACTGACCAGCCGATGAGTTTTTCATCCTCCACGATTAGAATACTCGCAGATTTAGGGTATTCCGGAATTATATTGTTTAATTTATTATCCAACGTAATGATAGAATTATGGTTCGACGGAACAGAAACCGCCGCATGGAAGTACAAATGGTATGCCACATGGATTTGCGCAATGCTAACCTCCGGTATTTATTTCTGTTCCTCTCCCATGATGTGGAGACCTGCCTGCAATTTTTCCAGGGGAGCTTCTGACCTTCAGCTTATCTACCTCACCCTGCCTGAACGACCGAAATTAAATCATGAACTCGTTCGGTCGCCTGCCCGCTGTATACGAACAAGCAACGGCAGGCGGGGACGGGCTGCCGTCCCCCTCTCCGATTTCGGAGAGGGGGATTCATAGGGAGAGGTTGAACTGTGCATTTTTTTAGCCTAGCGGAGAAACTTTCTCCCAACCGGTGTCGTATGAAAAGTAAAAAGACTTAAGTCAGAATTCCGATTTCTGTCTAGGCTCAAACAAAGTCAGAAATCGGAATTCTCGCATTACTCAGGCTTTGCGAGAAGGTTGTACTTCTTCATTCTGTATCTGAGCGTATCACGGCTGATTTTTAAAAGGCGGGCTGCTTTAGATTGGTTATAGTTGGTTTTTTCGAGGGCTTTAACGAGAATCTCCTTCTCCATCTCGTTTAGAGAGCGACCCGATGCATCAAGCTCGAAAGCGACGGATGAGCTTTCACGGTGAAGCGAGTGTATGTGTCCCAGTTCAACGTGATGAGAAAAAATATAGTCTCCGTCATCCATCAAAACCGCGCGTTCCACAACATTCCGCAGTTCACGGACATTACCGGGCCAATCGTGTTCAATGAAAAGTTTTTTAGTGTCCTCCGATAATCCTTTAAAATTCTTATGGAATGCAATAT
>CAYGXH010000096.1:0-8767 GCA_964353675.1 uncultured Chlorobiaceae bacterium | reverse complement strand
TATTCAAATCACCGTAACCAATTGTCCTTATTTAACTTTTAATGGGACAGCACTGGTAATTTATGTCAAATTCATAGAGAGATACAATGAGAACGATCATCGAACCCTTTAAAATTAAAACGGTTGAGCCAATCAAATTTACAACGCGTGAGGAACGTGAAATAATTTTAAAAAAAGCCAACTATAATCCGTTTCTGATCCATGCTGAAGATGTACTTATCGATCTTCTTACTGACAGCGGTACTTCCGCAATGAGTTCGAAGCAATGGGCCGGAATAATGGACGGGGATGAATCATACGCCGGAGCGCGCAGTTTCTTCCGATTCGAAAAAGTCGTAAAAAAACTTACTGGATTTGAATATGTAATTCCCACTCATCAAGGTCGCGCGGCGGAGAAGATCCTGTTTACGATTCTCGGCGGTCCCGGTAAATATTTCCCCAATAATACACACTTTGATACGACAAGGGCGAACATAGAATTCGCTGGCTCACAAGCCGTCGATTTCCTTCTCCCCATCGGAAGAGACACGACTGCAATTGCAGATTTCAAGGGAAATATGGATACCCATGCGTTGGAACAGTTCATTAAAGAAAAAGGGAGTGAAAATATCCCTCTCGTAATGATGACGGTGACGAACAATGCTGGAGGTGGTCAACCTGTATCTATGGAAAATATCAGGCAGGCTAAGACAATTTCACACAAATACGGAATTCCATTTTTTCTCGATGCCTGCAGGTTTGCCGAAAACGCTTACTTCATTAAGATGCGTGAAAAAGGATATCACCAAAAAACTCTTACCGATATTGCACGGGAAATGTTTTCTTGCGCCGACGGATGTACAATGAGTGCAAAGAAAGACGCGTTGGTGAATATGGGTGGGTTTTTAGGGCTGAACGATCCTAAACTCAATGCCCTGGCGCGCAATTTACTGATCGTTACGGAAGGATTTCCGACCTATGGGGGATTGGCGGGCCGCGATCTGGAAGCGATTGCACAGGGGCTCGAGGAAATTCTCGACGAACATTACATGACATACCGCATCCGATCGGTAGAATACCTCGGCGAAAAATTATTGAAAGCGGGCGTTCCGATTCTACAGCCGCCGGGCGGACATGCAATCTACATCGATGCTAAACGGTTTTTGCCGCACATCCCCCCGCACCAGTATCCCGGACAGGCAATCGTAAGCGAGCTTTACCAGGTCGGCGGCATACGCACCGTCGAAATCGGAAGCGTTATGTTCGGTAAGACGGATAAACAAACCGGTAAGTTCATACCGCCTCCGCTGGAGTTAGTGCGGTTGGCGATACCACGACGCGTGTATACGCAGAGCCACATCGATTACGTTATCGAGTGCGTGATTGAGGCCTATGAGAAACGCTCAGAAATGCGCGGATTTGAAATAACATACGAAGCGCCACTGCTTCGCCACTTCACTGCCCAATTCAAACCGTTATAGATAGCTGACACGATGATAAACTGCCCGGTCTGTTCCACTGATAATCACCACCTCGCGATCGTATGTAAAAAATGCGGCGCTTATCTCCAGAACAAAATTGAGACACTCGATCTGTTTACCACTGCTTGGAGAGTTCTTGAACGACCGTCAAAAACTTTTCATACAATCTCCGTATCCAGGCATAAGAATTATTCGGTATTTCTGTCGTTGGCGGCAGGTATTGGATTCATTTTTTCCATCTTATGGCTAATTAATGCGGGTGAACTAACAAATTCTCTGCTTCGTTTTCTGGGTATCGGTATTCTCATCGGACCGCCTCTGGGGGTCTTAACGGTCGTGATTTTTTCGATCGTATGTGCAATTATTGCCCGGATAATTCGGATGAAAATACAATTTAAAAATTGTTACGCTGTTACGGCTTATGCACTAATACCATTGATTATCTCAGTTGTTCTCGTTCTTCCGCTTGAAATCATGACGTTCGGCGTGTACTTTTTCTCAAAGAATCCGTCACCTTACCTCCTTAAACCAACGACATATGTACTGCTCCTCCTTCTTGACGGAATATTTACGATCTGGACTCTAATTCTGGTCGAAATCGGAATTAAAAAACTGACCGACCGCGGCCATGTCACGGCGATATTCATAATGTGCATCGGGATCGGGGTCGTTGCCGGACTTTACGCTATCACATATGGTTTAATTGCACCATACGTACACTGACGATGGAAAGGGAAGAATTTGAACGGATAGTCGAACGGGCATTTGACCGTCTCCCGCAAAATTTTAAAGAAGCCGTAGAAAATGTCGGAATCCAGGTTGAAGACTTGCCCAGCGACGATGTGGTCAGAAAAATGCGACTGACATCCCGCCGTACACTGCTCGGACTTTATCAGGGTGTTCCTCTGAATCAGCGGGGAAGCTGGTACGGGATGACCGGAGTTGTACCGGATAAGATATCACTTTATCAGAAAAACATTGAGGCGGTCTGTCGTACGGATGAACAGATCGAACAGAAAATTGTGGAAGTGTTGATCCATGAACTCGGACATTACTTTGGAATGGACGAAAAGGAAATCCGGAATGCAGGATATTAGGAATAAATTTCTTATATTAAGGAAATTGAGGAAATAACGATGGCAAAAGTAATATTTACAATATCCTACGAGATCCACCCTGAAAAAAGGGAGGAGTATCTGTTGCTTACAAAAGAAATGAAAGAATACCTGACAAATATTAAAGGGAGGGAATATTCTATCTATGAGACAAAGGGGAAAAAGAACAGCTTTTCAGAAATATTTCTCTTTTCGTCGCTCAACGAGTACGACGACCTGGAAGATCACGATGAAAAAATGTCTGATCTCGTCGCCCGGCTCGAACCACTGCTTCAGAACAACAAGATGAAGTATACAACACTTGTAGAAGCAGAGTAACCTTCCTTCCGGAATATGACTGAAAATCGAACGATTGTAATTGTGGAGGATGAAGCCGAACAGCTCGAAGCGCTGAAGCTATTCCTGACCGCCGAAGGGTATTCGGTCTTGAGTTGCATGTCTGCCGAGGAGGCATTGAATAAGGTGAAAACTGTTACGCCCGATCTGTTCGTCTCCGATATAAAACTAACGGGCATGGACGGGATTACGTTCTTTCATGAGATAAAAAAGAATGACCGCCTCAGGAACATACCATTTTTTTTCATATCGGCGTTCAACGATCCTCAGATCATTTCATCTATCCAATTGCTAGGTGCGGTCGCATATATTACGAAACCGTACGACCTGGATGATTTTTTAAAGGTTGTAAAAAAGAACCTGCCTCTCGCCACAAAGTGATCAAATCAACGGCGGCAATGTATAGTTAATCCGTTTTTTTACCTTCCAGTTTTGCCTTGAGTGTAACAAGTTCGGTACCGCGTTTTACAACGATATTAACTTCGTCGCCCGGTTTGCATTGTCCGAGTATATAGGTAAAATCGTAAATATTCTTGATTTCTTTTCCGGCAAATTGGACGATTATATCTTCGGCTTTCAAACCAGCTTTTTCTGCCGCACTCGCCGGACGAGTGCCAGATATTTTCATTCCCGGAGTATCGCCTGCAAAGTCTGGAATAATCCCCAAGCTTACGCGTGCACCCTGCCTCGTCATTCCTGCCGGTGGCAGTGTTGATGCAACCTTTGTAAATTCGGGTCGTTTCTCGTCGTTTAAAAGGAATGAAGTGATTCGGGCGGCGAGCGAAAGTACTTTCTGTTCGCCTGAATAATTAATTTTATCCCACGTATCCGACGGCTTGTGATAATCGGAATGGAGATTCGTGAAGAAAAACATCACAGGTAAATCCTTTTTATAAAACGACACCTGATCACTCGGTCCGATGCCGTCGGGTTTGAGTTTTAGTGAGAGTGAATCGGTATTGAATCCTTTTACCAAGTCTTCAAACCGCGGCGATGTTCCCATACCCTCGATAACAAGAACGCTGTCTTTCATACGGCCGATCATATCCATGTTAACCATAGTGATTGTCCGATCGAGCGGAAATATAGGATTTTTGACGTAGTAATCGGAGCCGAGGACACCCAGTTCTTCGCCGGAGAAAGCTATGAAGAGAATGCTCCGCTTCAGCGAATCCCGTTTCGCGCTGAAATATTGAGCGAGCTCGAGTATGCCTGTAGTACCGGAAGCATTATCGTCGGCGCCATAGTGAGGGGCTGTTGTATCGGGTTTGAGCGATCCCGATCCTTCACCCCCTAAGCCGAGGTGATCAAAATGTGCGCCTATTACAAGAACTTCATCTTTAAGAATTGGATGATTTCCTTCGAGGTATCCTACAATGTTTGCAGATGTCGAAGATATTTTCAGGATTTCTGTCTGCAGTGATATATCTATATCGGAGAGATTAAATGAAGATGGCACGAGTGTTGACTCTATTCTGTTCCGTAATTCTTTCAGATCGTAACCTTCTTCCTTAAGCAGTGGAGCAAGAGCATCCCAACGCATCGCGACTACGCTGATCCCTGCAGAACCCATGCGTGGATCATCGAATGATAAAAGTTTATCTCCTTCGGTGCCTGGAGGATTCGTCAGGAAAATAATACCTGCCGCACCTTTATCGCGTGCCGTAAATATTTTTGCCATAAGTGATGAATGCTGTGACAATCTCCCGCTAGTATCGGGGGAGTAGCGTAGAACTACAACAATTTTATCTTTGGCATCGATACCTTTATAATCATCGTACTGCAGAGAATCAGGTGCAGATATGCCGTAACCGGCAAAAACCAGCGATGTTTGCAAAAGGGTGTCTGTGGAATAGGAGAGAGGTCTGTAATCTTCGTTAACCGGGAAGGTAAATGTCTTTCCTCTTACAGTAATCGTAAATTTATTTTTGGGTCCGGGTATCCTTTTGGATATGAAATTGTACGCCTGGAAGTAAGAGCCGTTATCACCGACCGGTTTAAGACCGTATTCGCTGAAACGATCGGCTATGTATTGGGCAGCGAGTTTATCGCCCTTTTCACCACTTCTTCTTCCTTCCAGTGCATCCGATGCAAGGTATTTGATATGAGCCCGGATTTCTTCCTGCGTAATATCGCGTGAAAGAATCGTTTCCGTTTGCGGAGAGCATCCTGTTATAATTGCTGATGCTATTGCCAAGAATGTAATGAAATATTTCATGTATGTATTATGGTTGTGAGGTTTCTATAATTTCAATAAGTTCAACAATCTTACCTACCATACAGATACTAGAGGTGTACTCGTGATCACGGACGATCAACTTTACGAATAAACCATCAATTTTAATTTGCGTAACATCCTCTCCAACAATTTCATAGCTCCGATTGTTCCCGTCGATTAGTTGCCAGCATCCACCCTCGATATCTCTGAAATACATAATTCCTTCGATGATGTATGCATCCGGATCTTTAGTAATGTCACGGCAACCAATGAAAATTGGTCCGATCAGGAGGATTATAATTATCGCTGTAAAACCGGATCGTAGTATCGGTTGGGACATAAGCTGACCTGTAATTATTGCTCAGTTGAAAATAAGCATGTCAATATACAAAAAATTAGCAAACCTAGTAAACCTTGCGAAGGTTTATGCAGCTTAAACATATCGAACCTTCGCAAGGTTATCTAGTTCAACCCTCGCAAGGTTAACTTGTCTCCAACCGTAAAGTTATAGAGAATAATCGGTTTTCTTTGTATATTGTGTTCACAATTGTTCAACCTCAGTACTCATGCATATTCCGGACGGTTTTTTAGACACCAAAACTGCTATCGCGACTACATTGCTATCGGGCACGGCCGTAATCGTCGCGCTGAGGCGATTACAGAAAAATCTGCAGCCCTCACACATTCCGCTGCTCGGACTCTCTGCATCTTTTATTTTTGTGGCACAAATGCTGAACTTCCCCGTAATCGGAGGAACATCCGGACATATGATAGGGGCTGTTCTTGCCGCAGTTCTGTTGGGTCCGGATGCAGCTATTATCTGTATGACGGCAGTTTTATTGATTCAAACATTTATTTTCGCTGATGGCGGTGTTGCAACCCTCGGGGCAAATATTCTGAATATGGGGGTGGTCGCAGTTCTGGGGGGATATCCGGTTTATCGCATTCTGTACCGAGTCATACCGTCGCCTCAGGGGAAGATCGTTGCAAGCGTTTTTTCAGCATGGCTATCGATCGTACTCGCTTCGGTGTTCTGCGCCGGTGAGCTATCATGGTCCGGAACCTCCGGCTGGTCGGTTGTCTTTCCAACAATGACAAATATCCATATGCTTATCGGTATCGGAGAAGGGCTTATTACCGGAATCGTAATCGCGGCAATTTATAAAACAAAGCCTGCTTTGCTTGAAACGTCACTAATCAGTAATTCCCCGAATTTTCATCATTCAAAGATTCTCTACACGGTTATCTTTATCGTTGCGCTCCTGCTCCTTGTAACACCCTTTGTTTCAGACTGGCCCGACGGATTGGAGACCGCAGCAGCAACTCTGGGTTTTGACGTACGTGGTATTGCAAAAAATAGCACAGGGGCGCTCTTGCCGGATTATACTATTCCCGGTATTAAGAATACATCGATAGCGACTATCGTCGCAGGACTCGTCGGAGCGGTAATCGCCTTCGTTTCGGCTATGATCATAGGGAGAATTCTGATACCTAAATCCAAAAAACAAACGGTTCAATAAGGGAGTAGTACTATCAATGCGTCACGATTTTATTGATCGCTACAGCCGAATCGTTAGTCCGGTTCATCATCTGCCGGCGGGATTAAAATTTGTTTCGATCCTCTTCATCATAATTACGACCGTCGCGGTCCCCGGCAACTGGTATTTCTTTTTTATAGCAGTATTCCTGTTTTTAATATCAATCATATTTATAAGCACTATTCCGATTGGTTTCATTATCCGACGTTTACTTCTATTGGAACCGTTTGTGATCGGTATAGCGATTCTGTCAATATTTCAGACCGGCGGATGGCCGGTCTTTATAAGAATATTGATGAAGAGTACTCTCTGCCTGTTGGCGATAATTATCTTTTCAAATACAACGAGATTCACAGACTTCATTCGCTTGCTCCGGCAAATTCATATCCCTGGCGTCCTGGTAAACGTAATTGCGCTTATGTATCGGTACATTTTTGTCCTCATCGATGAATCGGAACGCATGCAGAGAGCCCGTGCATGCCGAACCTTCGTCCGGCAAAATAAATTATTCTGGAAACTCCAGGGCTCTCTCATCGGTCAGCTTTTCGTAAGATCCTATGAACGCGGAGAACGTATCTACCGCGCTATGCGCGCACGGGGTTTCTCATGATTCCGGCTATTGACGTGATTAACCTGAGCTTTCGGTATGAAGACGGCACCGAAGCTTTGAGAGAAATTAGTTTTTGTATTGGCGAAAACGAAACTGTCGGTATTATAGGTCCAAACGGTGCAGGGAAATCGACACTCCTTCTACACCTGAATGGTCTCTTCCCGGAGAGGAAGACTGCGCCTTCAACGGTTTCTGTTTTTGGCGAAGGAATCACAGATATATCAGAGGCCTCG
The DNA here is from genome assembly GCA_964353675.1 of uncultured Chlorobiaceae bacterium. GTDB lineage: Bacteria > Bacteroidota > Ignavibacteria > UBA10030 > SZUA-254 > CAYGXH01. The sequence continues at coordinate 1,257 of CAYGXH010000096.1, read as the reverse complement.
ATCCGCCGGTCTGTTGGTCTCCTTTTCCAGAATCCGGATGACCAGCTATTTTGTCCGACCGTATATGAGGATGTTGCGTTCGGACCGCTTCAGTTCGGGCTCGATGAGAATTCAGTTCGGGGGATTGTTCACAGTACTCTTAAGGAAGTTGATTTAGCCGGGTATGAACATCGATCACCTCATCATCTGAGCGGCGGAGAAAAACAACGGGTCTGCCTCGCAGGAGTGCTTGCATGTCAGCCGAAGATATTAGCGCTCGATGAACCGACCAAAGAGCTTGATCCACGGGGGCGCCGTACTTTGATAGAATTCCTCAAAAAGAAAATGATCACACTAATAATAGCAACACATGATCTGGAAATGGTGGTTGAACTCTGCCATCGAACAATTATTCTTGATTCGGGAAAGCTTGTTGCGGATGGATCGACGCATGAATTGCTGGCGAACGAGAGACTTATGATGGAGCACGGACTGGAGAAACCGCACAGTTTACAACACCGGCATCCTCACAGATAGATCAGGAACGCCGGGAATGGAGGGATCGGTCCCGACCTCTATCTTTGTCAGTGCGGAACGTTGATTGTCCTGGATGTTGAGGCGGCCGCTTTTCTGGGGGTGTGGTAAGGTAAGTGATCCACTCTTCCAATTCATTCAGCGGTCGTGCCTTACGGACGAAACCATCAAGCTTCGACGACTTCACAGCCGATATTGTATACTCGTCATCGAATCCAGACACAAAGAGAAATGGGATCTTCGCATACTTCGGTGTTGCCCTGATCGTTTTGTGAAATTTAAATCCATCCATAACAGGCATATAAACATCTGATATTATAAGATCAACTGGATTCTGATCAAGTTTCTTCAGAGCGGCCTCACCATGTTCTGCACTGAAGACAGTGTAACCCTCATCCTCAAGATAACGACTTAAAATAAGGAGGTATTCGGGTTCATCATCAACGAGTAAAATATTCATCGAAGTACCCCTTTTCAAAATATGTTCATAGGATATTAATTTGGTTAATTTACGAGGTATTTATTAGATTTGCAATATATATCTGAGATTAAGAAGCCGGTTATATATTTGGATAGATTCAAAACATTTTTGATATTTAGACGTATAAATATAAACATGACATTTTACCTCTGTTTTTCCACAACAATCCACAAATCAGGAGTATTCAAATGAAGAAACTCTTAATTCTTTTCTTTTTTTTATTTGTAATCTTAGCATCCCTTAGCGCCCAACAGGATGCAAGG
>CAYGXH010000095.1:0-8822 GCA_964353675.1 uncultured Chlorobiaceae bacterium | reverse complement strand
CGGAAGGTGATCATCCATGACCTCTCCCTGAAGTTTGTCGGAAAACTGGTTAACACCGAGTTCGCGTGCCGTCGACCAGACGAGATCGACGATCTCTGGGGCATATCGGAGTGAATACCGGTCTTTGGGTATTTCAAGCCGGGCATCGCCGATCATATCGATGAGTATGCCAAAGGCTGGTTTAAATCCTTGTGAAATATTCTTTGCGAAATATCTTGCACCGAGAAGGTAATTTTTATTATCGCCCCTTTTACCGTAGTCTTCCCCGTCGGTGAAGAGCATATCAATCCCGACGGCGGGGGATTGTTGTTTTAAATGACGGGCGATTTCCATAAGGACTGCTATTCCGCTTGCGCCGTCGTTGGCTCCGAGGACGGGTTTTGTGCGGTTACGAGGTTCGGGATCTTCGTCGGCAAACGGCCGAGAATCCCAGTGGGCAAGGAGAAGGATTCTCGTTGTCGCTTTGAGGTTGAAGGATGAAATGATATTTGTCATCACGATGTTTTTGCCGTCGTGTCCTTTGTGGGAAAAATCCTGACGGTTGACCGCTCCGGCAAATTTCTCCATTTCTGATACAAGATAGAGAAGGCACTGATCATGCGCCGCAGAGCCGGGTGTTCTCGGACCGAAGTCGGTTTGCCGGGTGAGATAACGGATGGCGTTTGTCCCGTCGAAAGCAGGAATTTTGAGAGGTTCTCTCTTCTCTGTCTTGATACCGGGTAGAGGATTTTTATTCTCTTTCTGCGAGCAACCCGCTAAAGGAAACATCAATATGAGAAAAATCAGAAGCTTCATCATGGCATTCCAGGTTTTTATTGTTATTGCAAATTACTAAATATTTAAGCTATTTTCAACGGTATGCGCGAAACATTTTTCATGGTATCACGTTATACTGTTATATATAGACATTTCACTGCATAGGGGATTACTCAATGTCAAAACCATTAAGCGCTAGTGCAAGAGTCACTATACTGCTCGTAGCGGCTGTACTCTTTGCGGCTACAATGATAGCCCTTTCCTTGCGTTACAAGGAAACGATAGAGACTGGTAAATCGCACATCTTCGGTGAGAATAAAAAAATTGAACAGAAGTATTCCGTTCAATCCGATGGTAAATTGCAGATCGATGCCGACGTAGGCTCTATTTCGATCATCGGGACGGAACGAAATGAAGTGTCGATAATCGTCTATGCCCGGGGTGATGAAGACGAGTTGGATAAATTGAATATCAAGATGAGTCAGGATGGTAATACAGTAACTATCGACGGTCGATATTCGCGAGGTCATATTCGGTGGTTTAACAACGATTGGTTGGATGTTCTCTTCGAAATCGAGGTACCGAAAAAATTCAATCTTGATCTCCAGACGGCCGGTGGAAATATCGAGATTGAAAGTATTGAAGGAAGTATCGAGGGGGAAACATCGGGAGGAAATCTGACTTTGGAGGATCTGACGGGTAACGTGCGTATGACGACCTCCGGCGGTAATGTTGATATTCGGCGGGCGTCGGGAGATTTCCGGCTTGAAACCTCCGGCGGCAATATGGTTGCCCAGGATGTTACGGGCCCGTTGTATATGGAAACATCCGGCGGCAATATAGATATCCGGGAATGTGACGGGAAAATTTATGCATCGACATCCGGAGGGAATGTCCGGGCATCGGTGAAATCAAATCAGGGCATCGATCTATCGACTTCCGGAGGAAACATCAGTGTCCGCGTCCCTTCCGCCATTACAGCAGATGTCCGGGCTGAGGCTTCGGGAGGCGATGTGAGCTGCGAACTGGAATTTTCCGGGAAGTTAAAAGAAGGTAGCATGGATGGTAAAATAAACGGAGGGGGCAAATTGATCCGGCTGGATACGTCGGGCGGAGATATTACAATAGATTCGTTTGATTGACGTTGTGGATTAGGAATAACGCCAAACGGGCGTCCGCCTTTGGAATCGGGGCGGACGTTTTTTTATTTCAGAGCGGATAGTGCAATTGCTTCAATAATGTCGTCCTGCAACTGGCGAACATCAGCATTATCACAGGTGAAATGATTTACCATAATAGAAAACGCAGCCATGTCTCCCTTTTTCATCGTGACGTAACCGGAGATGCAGTTTATTCCCGTCAATGACCCGGTTTTGGCATGTACCTTATCACGGAGGCGCGGCTTCCCCATCCGGTTTTTCAGGGTACCGTCAGTACCGGCTATCGAAAGACTTTCATAAAACCTTCGGAAAGTCTCTTTTTGCTTGTACTCCCCCAGAAGGATTTCGGTAATCACCCTCGGTGAGACCGCATTGTACCACGATGCACCTGAACCGTCTGCAAGAAAAATAGCGGCCGTGTCGATGCCGTAGGTATGAAGAAATCCCTTTATAGCTATAATACCATCGGCAGAAGTTCCAGGTTTTTTTACGTACTCTGAACAAATTGTTTTCAGAAGGTTCTCGGCTGCGAGATTATCACTTTCTTTGTTGATCCGGTGAAAAACCGAATCGAGCGGATGTTCCAAGAATGCAAATTCGGTTGATGCCGCACTATCAGCGATTGCTAAGGAACCATTGCAGTGGATCCCCGCAGATTCCAGACGTTCCCGCAGCAGAAAGAGGAAATACTGTTCAGGTCGCCATACGCTTATTGATATATCCCTCCCGGTGTCGGCCGGGGACATAACCCCTTCTATCGTCACAATATTATTGCGAGTCGGACGCATGAGTGAAAGAGAAGGCAGCGATGTATCAGCGCTTGTATATCCCTTGTTGGCTATCGTCACGAATGTCGTTTGCGGTTCCTGAGCCCACAGTATCGTATCTCCCTCGTGAATTCCCGGCTGCAGCGAGAAAGTAATCGCATTTCGGTTAACTGAGAGCGGAGAAATAAAAGGGGATTCGGGGTACGGTTCATCATCCCACATCCATCCCTTGCCCCAGAAAAGCGTATCAAAGTATGTAATGTTCCCGATAATATTGCCTCGTATAACCCGGATGCCCAGGCGTAGGAGAGAACCTGCTACTGAATCCAAATCGGCGGTGCATATAAGTGGATCGCCGGCTCCTCGTATTATAATATTTCCCTCCAGGACGTCATTCCTGGATGCTCCATCAATGCCAAAATTTGTGCGGAAGCGAAAATCCTTATCAAGGAGATGGAGTCCGGCAGATGTAACGATGATCTTTTGGTTAGATGCAGGGTGGAAAAGTTTGTCCTGGTTAAACGCATATAGAGACTTACCGCTTTGAAGAGCAATAATCCTGACACCGATTGATGCCGACGAAAATAAGGGATTAGAAAGGAGGGCGTCAATTTTTTTACGTAAGGAAATAAGTGCGGTTTTTCCGACCGCACCTTTATCTGAAGATTCATCTCCTCCTCTACTTGTCGTGATGGAGGCGGAGAAGAGGAGGATCAATAAGAGGATTCGGCTAAACATTTAGTATATTTTAACTACATTGTTATGAAAAAATGACGGTTTAACTTGGAATAAATATCAAAATTGGTTAGATTTTATTCAATTTACACTGGAAATTCAACTTAAACAATAAAATGCTCAAAATATTATCAAAAATCTTTCCAAGCAAATCGGCAAAAGATATCTATCGGACTTTGCCGATCGTTAAAGAAATAAATCGTTTTTCCGCTGAATATGCAAATCTCACTGACGAACAGCTAAAGCAGAAAACTGAAGAGTTCCGCACTAGAATACGCGAGGCGGTCCGGGCAGACGAGGATGAAATCGTGTCATTGAGAAATTCTCTGCAGTCGGATCCGGACATTTCATTGGACGAACGGGAGAGAATTCATAATGAAATCGAAAAAGTCCAACAACAGATACACGAAACAACGGACCGCATCCTGAACGAACTCCTTCCGGAAGCCTTTGCAGCGGTTAAAGAAACATGCAGACGGCTCGTCGGACAAAGTTGGGAGGTAACCGGACATAAGATCTTCTGGGACATGGTGCCGTTCGATGTACAACTGATCGGCGGAGTCGTACTGCACGAAGGTAAAATAACGGAAATGGCAACCGGAGAAGGGAAGACCCTTGTGGCGACTATGCCCCTCTACCTGAATGCTCTGCCGGGAAATGGCGTCCATCTTGTAACGGTAAATGATTACCTCGCCCTGCGCGACAGCCAGTGGATGGGCAGGGTCTATGAATTCCTCGGTCTAACGGTCGGCTGCATCCAGGGACAGATGGATCCGGCACAGCGCAAGAAGGAGTACAGTTGCGATATTACATACGGCACAAATAATGAATTCGGATTCGACTACCTGCGCGACAATATGGTCGGTTCGCCGGATGACCTTGTCCATCGCAAATTCTATTACGCTATTGTAGACGAGGTCGATTCGGTTTTAATCGACGAAGCCCGCACACCCCTCATAATCAGCGGTCCTGTTTCCAGCGAAGAACATAAGTTCAGCGAGATGAAACCGAGAGTCGATAGGCTGGTCAATGCACAGCGCAATTTCATCACGAAGATAGTGGCAGAGGCCGAACAGTACCTGTCGGAAGGGAAGACTGCTGAAGCGGGTGTTCAGCTCCTGCGGTCATACCGCGGTTTGCCTAAACACAAGCGCCTGACAAAATTGTTCGCCGAGCCTTCAAATAAGAAATTGATGCAGGAGACCGAACTTGAATACCTCCGCGACCAGTCGCGCCGGTTGCATGAAATAGACGACGAGATGTACTATGCCATCGATGAAAAGGATCATACGATAAACCTTACGGAGAAGGGGAGGGAGCTTCTGGCCGGCTCGTCAAACGATAAAGATTTTTTCATTCTTCCCGATGTCGGCACAGGCGTTGCCAATATAGAAAACGACACGTCTCTCACGCCGGAACAGAAACAGCAGAAAAAAGATGAACTGATTCTGATGTATGCGGAGAGCAGCGACCGAATCCACACTATCACTCAGCTTCTCCGGGCGTATTCGCTCTACGAGAAAGACGACGAATATGTGGTCACGGACGACGGCAAAGTAATGATTGTGGACGAATTCACGGGCCGCATGCTCCCGGGTAGGCGGTTCTCTGACGGACTCCACCAGGCGATCGAAGCAAAGGAAGGAGTCAAAGTGGAGCGTGATATGCAGACGCTCGCGACTATAACTTTACAGAATTACTTCCGACTGTATAAAAAACTGGCGGGAATGACCGGGACTGCAGAAACGGAAGCTTCCGAGTTTTTTCAGATATACAAGCTTGATGTCGTTGTGGTCCCGACGAACAAACCGATGGTCCGTAATGATGAAGAAGATGTTATTTACAAAACGAAACGTGAAAAGTACAACGCACTCGCTGACGAAATCGAAACTCTGCGCAAGCAGAATCGTCCGATTCTGGTCGGCACGACGAGCGTTGAAGTTTCAGAAACCCTCAGCAGGATGCTGAAACGACAGGGAGTACCGCATAATGTTCTGAATGCGAAGCATCACCAGCGTGAGGCAGAAATCGTGGCTCATGCGGGTTTACCGGGTTCGGTTACGATCGCGACCAATATGGCGGGCCGCGGAACCGATATAAAGCTTGGTCCGGGCGTCGCTAAAGCAGGCGGACTCCATATCATTGGTACGGAACGCCATGAGGCTCGGCGAATCGACAGACAGCTTCGGGGCCGTTCAGGACGGCAGGGCGACCCGGGCTCGTCAAAGTTTTACCTTTCACTCGAGGACGATCTCATGCGCCTTTTCGGCAGCGGCAGGATTGCAGGCATCATGGAGAAACTCGGATTGAAGGAAGGGGATGTCATCCAGCATCCCATGATTAGCCGTTCTGTTCAGCGGGCACAGAAAAAAGTTGAAGAAAATAACTTTGCCATACGAAAACGCCTCCTCGAGTACGATAACGTCATGAATCAGCAGCGTGAAGTGATATACTCACGCCGCAGACATGCACTCCTCGGTGAACTGCTGCGTGACGATATCTTAGAAATTTTGAGGGATTTCGTCGGGAGCATCGTCGAAAAGTATTACCAGCATGGCGATATCGAAGGATTCCGTGAATACCTTCGGACGAACCTCCTCGTCGATTTTTCAATCGATCCTGAGCGTTGGGAAAAACTGGGTAAAGACGGTATCACGGAAGAAGCCTTCAAGACTGCCGCAGAATTTTATAGGAGGAAAGAAGAGAGAATCGGATCCGAGCAGATGGCTCAGCTGGAAAAGTTTGTAGCGCTTCAGGTCATTGATGAAAAGTGGAAAGATCACCTCCGTGAGATGGACGACCTCAAGGAGGGCATTCATTTACGCGCCTACGGTCAGAAGGATCCATTGATCGAGTACAAGACAGAGTCGTTCAACATGTTCGTTGAACTCCTCGATCTTATCAGGAACGACACGCTTAACATGGTTTTTAAGCTTTTCCCACAACCCTTACAGGAAATTCCGTACCGGAGGCCACTGCGTCCTCAAAGACCGCAACAGGTAACTCTGTCGCATGAATCAAGTATGGGAATGGGATTGCAGTTGAGTCAACCGGTTGAAAGTGAAACGGGAGGAAAGAAGGACGCGGAAGAACGATCTCCCGCCCGAGCAAGTAAACTACAGCCTGTCCATGTGGGTGAGAAAGTCGGAAGAAATGAACCGTGCCCGTGCGGAAGCGGTAAAAAATACAAGCAATGCCACGGGAAATAAAGAAAAGCAGCGGTTCTGATGAGAAAAATATCCCTTCCTCCGCTGGGATGAAAGATCAATCACAAGATGCCTTACTCTTTCGGGCAGGCTACGTTGCAATCGTCGGTGAACCGAATGTTGGCAAGTCTACTCTCATTAACCTCTTCGTCGGACAAAACGTCTCCGCTGTTACAAGGAAGCCGCAAACGACACGTCAGAAAATTCTCGGTATCCTTTCCACCGATCAATTCCAGGCCGTTTTCATCGATACTCCCGGCTTACTTGAACCGCGGTACCTTCTTCATGAAATAATGGTGCGTTCTGCTATAGCTGCGTTCGGGGATGCTGATGTGATTGTTGTCGTCGCTGATTCTGCAGAGGACCACAAATCCGAAAAGAGTCTCGTCATTGAAAAGCTTCAGAATATTAAGAAACCTGTTTACCTTGCTCTCAATAAAATTGACCTTATCTCCGAACAAAAACTCAGAAAGCTGGTTAAATACTATACAGGGGTATATCCATTTCGTAAGATATTCACGATCTCGGCTCTAAAGGGATCCGGCACGTCCGATCTGCTGAAATCTGTAGTAAATGATTTACCTATTCACCCGCCACTCTATCCGCCTGATATCGTTAGTGATTATCCCGAGAAATTTTTTGTCGGTGAGATCATACGCGAGAAAATTTTTGAATCGTATAAGGAAGAAATACCCTATTCAACTGCCGTCGATATCATTGAATACAGTGAGCGCGAAGGGAGGAAGGACGTTATCCGTGCCGAGATCATCGTCGAAAGAGAATCTCAAAAGGCAATTCTCATAGGAAAAGGAGGGAAGGCGATGAAGGAAATCGGGAAAAAAGCTCGTGTCGACATCGAAAAGTTTCTCGGGCGAGAAGTTTTTCTAGAATTGTTCGTAAAGGTGCGAGCGAATTGGAGAAACGATCAACAGTGGCTAGAACGATTCGGATACCTGTCGTAATGTGTGAAGCGCAATGTGCCGCGAGGAAAGGAATTTCATATTCTTTCCATGAAATCTGAACGTAACCGGGTTATCGTCGGTTTTGTGATCATCTCTTTAATCTGGGGATCGACCTGGATGGTCATCAAATTGGGATTGGAGAGTATTTCACCGATTTACGGAGTATTACTGCGTTTTATGCTCGCTGCCGGTGTACTCTACGGTCTGGTGAGACTGAAGCGAATAGATTTACCCTGGGATAAAACCGCGGTCATTCTCTATCTTAATTTGGGTTTCCTCTCGTTCAGCATCCCGTTTGTCCTCGTCTATTGGGGTGAACAGCATATAGGATCGGGATTGGCTTCAGTCCTTTTCGGTGCTTATCCGTTCGTGGTTGCGCTCGGTTCTCACTACTTTTTGCCGGCCGAACGACTAAATGTTGGAAAGACAGTCGGAGTTATTCTAGGTTTCATCGGAGTTGTTATAATATTTTGGAGCGATTTAGCCAACAAAGACACAAGTTTATGGGGGATGACCGCGATTCTTGTAAGTACCGTTATGCAGGGGACTTCTCTCGTTATTGTGAAACGTATCAATCATCCATTGAGTCCGATTTCGCTTACCCTCGGCGGTTTACTCTTCGGAATACTACTGCTTGCACCTCTGGCGCTTATTACTGAGGATGCGACGAAACTCCGGTTCGATCCGGTTGGGATCGGATCTATTGCGTTTCTCGGAATTATGGGAACTATCGTCGCGTTGGTCGTTTATTACTGGTTAATGAAGAAAGTCGAAATCGTGTACTTATCACTTGTGTCGTTTGTGACTCCGGTTGTTGCAGTCTTATTCGGAACTCTCCTACTCGGCGAGGAACTATCGCCCCGCGTGTTTGTGGGTGGTGCATTTGTACTTACCGGTATCCTGGCCGCAAACGGTGAAATTATCCTGCGGGCGATGCGGCGTAACACTTCTTTGGGCGGGAGAAGATGATAAAATTCTTGAATGTTAATACAATGACATGTATCGTCATTCATGACGGAATTAATCGATGAAAAACATCCTTTCTGATACGGTTCTCAGGAAGGTATCGGCACTTCCGAAGAAACCGGGTGTTTACCAGTTCAAGGACAAGCAGAACCAGATTCTATACATCGGTAAAGCGGCAAATCTAAAAAACCGTGTCCGCCAGTATTTTGCCAAGAATCCATCAATGCCCGAGCGGATCAAAATAATGGTGGCAAAGGTTGAAGATATCGA
>CAYGXH010000094.1:7625-8942 GCA_964353675.1 uncultured Chlorobiaceae bacterium | reverse complement strand
GGACCTACCTTGCAAAATTACGCCGATACGGATCCGACATATCCAAGTACTCCCGCCACATGGCGTAAGAAATACACATATGATAAAAATGACGCCGATAGCGCAAACCTAGTTGGAAGGCTTTACTCCGTTGTAACAAACAATAATGATGATGCGACTGCGGAAGTTGAGGAATACTTTGCATACGATAAATACGGCAACGTTCAAAGCATCCGTCAGAAAATGCTAAGCTATAGTGCAAACACCTGCACGACAAGATATTCATACGATCTTCTTGGCAGATTGAGGAAAATAAATTACCCTGCGAGTGCGAACGGAAATGTGGAGATAAATTATTTCTATGATCAGACGGGACGAATAACTACTGTTGCTCCCACAACCGGTAGTGCATTCTCCACTTACTGGTATAATCTAAAAACTAGTGGTCTTGATACGGAAACCGTTAACCTTAGCGGGACATTGAAAAAAATATTCTATGCGCATGACACTACCGGACGACTCACATCGATAACAAGCGATCTATTTCGGGAGGGGATCACGTATCGTAAAGGAGGTTATAATAACAATGAAGATTTCTATCATGGATTAATCGGATCCGATACTTCTACTCCAATGAAGGTTTAGCCATCTTCTTAAATGCAACGAACATTACGACTGACGTCTTATCCCAACCTGAACTTCCGATAACTTTTAACCTGGATCAAAATTATCCTAATCCATTTAATCCGGTTACGATAATTCGATACCTAGTCCCCAAAGAAAGCAAAGTCACAATTAAAGTCTATAATATTCTCGGTCAGGAGGTTAGGACACTTGTTGATGGAATCAATCTCCCGGGTGAGCATTTTGTCGAATTTCAAGGAAACGACCCACCATCAGGCATATATTTTTACAGGATGGTTGCACATGATTTCAATGAAACAAAAAAAATGATACTTTTAAAATAGTATCACTCTCCATCAGGAATCCTCTTTAACGCCCCTCTTCAGCAGCATATCTCTGACCAAGCAATCTCATTAACACCTCGCTTCAGCGAGTTAATCCTGAAGAAACGGTTTCAATACATTGAAGCTGTTGAAACAGCTTTCCTGGTCTCCCCTTTTGGTTCAATTCACACCGATGAATCGGTATGTTAATGAGATGCCCCCCTATCGTTGGGCTGCATAATATAGTTACTATCGGATTGATGGTCAACAACGCAGGAACAACATCTCTTGCCTCTCTCCTGGTTTATTTCACACCGATAAATCGGTGTGTTAATAAGATGCCCCCCTATCGTTGGGCTGCATAATATAGTTACTATCGGATTGATGGCCA
>CAYGXH010000094.1:0-7525 GCA_964353675.1 uncultured Chlorobiaceae bacterium | reverse complement strand
ACTTTCAACCAGAACGGCATGTGAAACCGTTTCAACGGTTTCAATCATCGATGCTTTCCCACCAGCCTAATCCGTCATGATAAGCGTAGATGAACCATAACGGATTATTTTGCTGATATCTGTGAGGTAGACACGAAGCTATTTGCTTCTCTCAACGCTTCTGCCTATATTTTCATATGATAAGTGTAAATATTCCAAGGAGTTTCAGCATTTGGTTACAATAACGGAACAACAAATTAATCAGTTATTAGGGGCGATGAAAGGCAAAAAGATTGCCGTCATCGGCGACCTCATGCTTGACCGTTATATTTGGGGAAGGGTAAGCCGGATATCCCCGGAAGCGCCTGTTCCGATCGTGGATATGGAGAGCGAACAGGTTCGCCTGGGCGGCGCCGCAAACGTTGCCCAGAACATAAAATCACTCGGCGGCCACCCCCATCTTCTTGGTGTCGTCGGGGAAGATAACAGCGGGAAAGCACTCATTGACATGCTCGGGGAAAAATCTTTTCCGATAGACGGTATTCTTACAGATCCCTCAAGGCCAACGACAGTAAAAACCAGGGTCATCGCGCACGATCAACACGTTGTCAGGATCGATCGCGAGGATAAAAACGATATCTCCTCTCCGATCCAACAGCGCCTGCTTGATATACTGCACAGAATCATCGCCAGCGTCGACGGGGTCATAATCGAAGACTACAATAAGGGCGTTCTCTCCAAACACATCATCAAAGAAACGATCGCACTTGGAACCGCACATAAGAAAGTAATTACCGTTGATCCTAAGTTCAACAACTTCTTCGAGTACAAGAATGTAACGGTGATGAAGCCGAATCGTAAAGAAATTGAGGAGGTCCTAGGCGTACGGCTTCGATCGCGTGACGAAATCAACGCGACAGGACTGATGCTTCTGAGAAAATTGAATGCCGATAACATTCTTCTGACACTCGGAGAACAGGGGATGTCCCTCTTCGAATCGAACGGCGATATATCCCATATCTCAACGAAAGCGCTCAACGTTGCCGATGTATCCGGCGCCGGCGATACTGTCATCGCTACGCTTTCTATGTCGCTTGCGGCAGGCGCTTCAATGAAGGAAGCTGTTTCTATTGCTAACTTCGCGGGAGGGATCGTCTGCAGTTATGTCGGAATCGTCCCGATCGATCCGCAAGAATTAAAACGCACAATTCTGAACGACAACATACGGAGCGCGGAAACCTGATGGGAAGAATCGTCAGTCTGGAAGAGTTGAAGCCCATTCGGGACCAACTCAGGAAGGAAAAAAAGCGAGTTGTATTCACGAATGGCGTGTTTGACATACTGCACCGCGGTCATGTGGAATATCTGATTGAAGCCAAAGCTCTCGGTGAAATTCTCATCGTGGGTGTGAACAGCGACGATTCGGTAAAGCGTCTCAAGGGGGAAGGACGCCCGATTGTCGTCGAGCAAGACCGTGCATTTCTCGTCGCTAACCTTTCTCCCGTCGATTTTGTATGTCTGTTCAAGGACGATACGCCCTACAACCTGATCTCAATCCTCGTCCCGGATATTTTGGTGAAGGGAGCGGATTGGAATACGGACGATATTGTCGGAAGAAATATTGTGGAGAATGCAGGCGGGATTGTAAAAACCATCACCCTAACACCGGGGAGATCAACGACCTCCATCGTTAACAGAATAATTGAGCGGTTTTCCCATCCGAGAGAAAACAGGAGATGAAAATCCTTAAACGGATATTGAAAATCCTCGGAATTACGCTCGTTAGTTTTGTACTCCTCCTATTCATCGCTGCATTGTTGACTCAAACGGGTTTCGTTAAAGACCGACTGCGCATTCTGATTGCAAATTCCATTTCTCAGAACATCAACGGGACACTTCACCTCGGAACCATTGAAGGGAATTTCCTTACTGGATTCAGCATCGATTCGCTGGCAATATACGACGACCAGGGACCCATTCTTCAGACGCAGGAGATTGACTGTGCATACGACATACTTCCCCTCTTCAATAATAGACTTGTTCTAACCTCTCTCACAATAACACAACCTGTTATCAAGTTCACACGGTCGATGGACGGCCGCTGGAATATCAAAAAACTGCTCAGAGAGAGTAAGGATACGACTTCATCACAGTCCGACTGGGAATTCGATTTTAAACGAATCAGCGTGGTTAGAGGATCAATCCGTGTATACGATTCCCTCTCTCTTTCACATCCCAATCATTGGGACCTGCCGCGACCCTTTTTTGAGTACCACGATTTTTCCGTCAACGACATTACCATCGAATTGAGTACCCGGCTGATGAAGGACGATATCCGCGCCGACGTGAACGAATTCTCCTGTTACTCTCCTGAATCAGAATTCGAATTAAAGCAGCTCCGCGGCACTTTCAGGATTGCAGCAGATCGAATCCTCGGAGAGGATGTCATTATTCAGACAGGAAAATCTTTTCTTGAATGCAATGCCTCTCTGGAAGGAGTGAATTTCTTTCGGGGGATCAAATTCAAGGATCTCCAGCATGACTCCACATACCTTGATTTCCGTGCAAACACTATCGATCTCGCAGAGCTGAGAAATTTCCTTCCACAGGTTCGATTCCTGAACGGAACGGTATACGTCGACCTAGAGGCGCACGGGGAATTCGGCAATCTCACCATTCAGCACCTGGATGTGAAGACGTATGACAGTGATCTGCACGTCGGCGGCACGATCTATAATCTCCACAGACCGGAACTGTTATCGCTTGACATCACGATGAACAGCGGTCAGCTCAATCCCCGTGATGCTTCTTTACTTCTACCTCCATTTGGCATCCCCTCCTTCTCGAATGCAAAACCTTTTTCGATCACCGGACGTTATACCGGGTACCCGGTGGACTTTTCAACCAGTATTACACTTAAGGGACCTTCAGGGGATGTCGATCTTGCATGCACGATGAATCTGAAAAACAAACCTTCAACTTATTCATGCGAGTTTTCAACAAAAAATCTCGATTGCGGTTGGATACTAGGCAGCGATAACTTTAATTCCACACTCTTCACGAACGGGAAAATAGAAGGTAAAGGTTTTTCTATCAATGATATCACGACAGACCTGACAGTCATAGTAGACTCGTCACGCCTCAATAATGTTCCGATCGATCATTCGACACTCACAATCCGGGCAAGACCACAATATCTCCATGGCGAACTGTCAGCTTCATCGGGCGAAGCAAGTGTCACGATCAACGGGCAGGGTGACTTCACAAATAATCAATCGCCCGTTTATGAGGGTAATCTCCGGCTGGATTCCTTCGACCTTTCGCAAATTCTCAATAATGAAGAATATAAAAGCGACCTGAACCTGCACGGAACCTTTGCCGGATCCGGGAAAACATTCAGCCAGCTGAATGCCGTTTTATCGCTAAGTCTCCTTCCATCAGTTTTCCGCGCCCATATACTCGGATCAGATACTCTCGACCTGAATCTTGATCAGAGAGATCCGATGAAAAAAACTCTCTCGATCCGGTCGCCTCTTCTCGATGCCGATTTTACAGGTCTCTTTAACCTGGAAAAGGATGTGCCTCTTCTCTCGGGCCGCATGAAAGAGCTTTTACAAGTGATCGTTCAGCATACAAGTCCGGTCCCCGATTCAAAGACAGTCCCAAAGACCACGGCACGGATGCCGACGATGACGGGAATGGATTTCCAATACTACCTCAAAATCAAAGACCTCGATCCGATTTCGTCGCTGCTTGAAAACATCCCTTTCAATGCCCAAACAGATATCCGCGGCGAAGTGAGGGGAAATGAAGACCTCTTATCATTATCGAGCGACGGAACAATAGACGAATTCTTCATCGGAACAACGCGGGGCGGCATTCTTCTCCGAAACGGTACGGTTCACATCTCGCTCGATTCACTCACACGATATCCATCGCTCGAACGACTTGCAGGCACAATCGATATAACCTCGGATTCGGGACTGATCAATACCAAGAAAATCGAAAATATCCGGGCTTCTCTAACCTACGACTCATTCCGGGGCACAACTGATTTTGCATGCACATACGATTCTCTCTACCGATGCAGTGCAACTGGAACAATTTCCGTCCAACCGGCGACATACGTTTTCGATTTCGACAGTCTAATCGTCGCGCTCGGCCCAAACCGCTGGCACAACGTTCAGGATGTACAACTGCGCTTGAACAAACAAGGTTTTCAAATCATGCACGCATTATTCAATCGAGGAGATGAACGTTTCTCATTAGCCGGTGCGCTTCTCTCTTCGGGTCCGTTGGATCTCCGCGCCTCCCTACGAAACGTGAATCTCTCCAATCTAAACGTCTTTCTTCCAAACTTAGATAAAAATCAGCGGGGTTTCGACGGGAGAGTTACGGCAGACATTATACTTACCGGTTTGGATTCACTTCCGAAAATATCTTTGAATGCCATAAGCAGCAACACATCGTACAAATCCAACCGGATCGGAACATTAAGCGCGGATGTGCAGTACAATGAAAAACGCGCAGACATTCTGATATCAGCACGGGAACATCCGAACGATTCCTTGGCGAACTTTACTCTCCGAGGTTCGATACCGATCGATCTTGCAATGCCCCTCAGAGGTGAACGGTTCCCTAACCAGGAACAAAAATTGTACCTCACCTCGGAAGGATTCAATCTATCGGCGATCGATCCCATTCTAAAAGACTTCGAGAACCTTACCGGCAAGCTCTCATGCAGTCTTGCAGTAGGCGGCACCCCCCGTGATCCGGAACTTAGCGGTAAAATGAGTTTTAACGACGTCCGGTTTCTCTTACTTCCTAATAATATCAACTACACTCTCGATGCTGAGCTGGAACCGGTTGGCGATCAGATATTTTTAAAAACCTGTACCATTACCAACCAGCGATATAAAGGCATAAGCGGGAAAGCCAACTTCACGGGATCGATATCCGTCCGCGACTACAAGGTATCTTCATTTGACATCATCGCACAGGGTCAGGTCCTCCTTATGACAGATGCAACGAAGAGGAGTATGCCGGAAATGTACGGTATTCTCTACGGAGAAACGGATGCAGGCGGTCTCTCGCTCAGCGGTACACCCGTACGACCGTTTCTCTCCGGAACTCTTTTCATACGCGAGGCGAACTTAATTCTCCCGCCAACGAAGACGAGCGATGTGAAATCTCCCTCAAGCTATTCACTGCGGCAGGTTGTCGTTGATGACACGACAAAGAAACTTCAGGAGGAACAGAAGATATCCCGGTTTTTCACGGACCCGGACTCCGGTGAACAACTGCAGACATCGACGGAATCGCCTCTGATCGACCGGCTGCGGTACAACCTGAATATTGAGACGCGCGGACCCACGGTCCTAACCATGATCTTTACACCGACAACAGGAGAAGAGCTCTACGCAGAACTTGAGGGAAACGTCAATGCCATCAATATGGAAGGGAAACCAACAATCTACGGGACAATCGAAGTTACTCCCCGGTCTTATTACAATTTCTTCAAGCGTTTTGATGCGCACGGAAAGCTGCGTTTCATTGGACAATGGAACAATCCCGAACTCGATATCCAAGCTTCCTACGAAGGTTACAAGCAGGAATCTGAAACACCGTCTGCACTCAGCAGCGAGAGCCAGAGCTCGCTTTCATCACAATCACCGAGAGAACAAAAAGTTATAGTCGAATTGAACATAACAGGCACGCGGTACGAACCTAAACTTGCTTTAGGGATGAAAGTTCAGCTGAAGCCGGGCGATGAACCCGTCGATTGGTCCACGCAGGCAAAGGGCGGTGACGTTCAATCTGACGCAATTTCGTTCATCATTACCGGAAAGTTCCGCAATGAACTGACATCGAGAGAACAGCAGGAATTCACCGACATCGGCTCCTCCACAGGGACATCCGTCGCATCAAGCTTTGTATCCAGCATCTTCTCGGATGTGCTGAAGCAAGAGTTCCCTTTCATCCGCCGTGCAGATCTCAGCTACCGTGGAGGCAGTTTTCAGGAAGGAACGAGCGTTAATGTTACAGCAACCGTCCTGACCGGCTATCTGAGAGCCGGCGGTAAAATTCTCGACGACATCAACAATATGAATCTGAGCTATCAACTCAACATTGGCGATGTTTTCAAATCACCATCCATCCGCAATCTCTATCTAGAGATCCAGAGAAAAGTAGAAGGAGACACGCCTGAGGACAAAAAACTCACGAACGAAGCCCGCCTATTTTACAAATTTTCTTTTTAGATTATGCCGCCTAAAACGCCCGAGGTAATAAAAGAAATTATTCTCCGCTTCCTTGCCCGACACCCGCAAGAACACTTCAAACCGCGATCGTTAGCCCGAAGATTGAGTATCAAAGGGCAGGAAGAGTACCGCGCATTCCTGGGAGCTCTCAACGAACTCCACCAAGCGAAGTCGGTCTCGCGGGAAAGTCGGAAGCGGTACGCTCATTCTGTCCCGCCTTCAGCTCAGCACGTCGTAGGCACACTGACGAGACTGAATAACGGCTCCGGCATCGTCCGGATCAGTGATGCAGGCGGCACGTCTGTAAGGATACCTCCATCCTTCCTGGACACAGCGCTGGACGGCGATACCGTTACCATCGCGGTCTTTGCAAAGACCAGCGGCTCTGCCGAATCATCGCAACCACGCGAGCAAATACCGGAAGGTGAAATTGTACGTGTCCTGGAGCGACGGCAAAATCCGGTTGTCGGTACCGTAAAAAAGAGCAAGCATTTCTTTTATGTCGTCCCTGATAGCAGGAAGGTCAACCAGCACATTTCTATTCCCAAGGGGAAAACGATGGGTGCCCGGCCCGGGCAGAGAGTAACCGCCGTCAT
Organism: uncultured Chlorobiaceae bacterium; assembly: GCA_964353675.1. Taxonomy (GTDB): domain Bacteria; phylum Bacteroidota; class Ignavibacteria; order UBA10030; family SZUA-254; genus CAYGXH01. The sequence goes on along the minus strand of CAYGXH010000094.1, from coordinate 690 downwards.
CACTTCGTGGGATTCAAAGGATGTGAATCCCGAGGGAAAAATCGTGGAGATCCTCGGTCGGGCAGGTGAAATTCACACCGAAATTGCAGCCATCGCAAGGGAATTCCATCTGCCTCTGCAGTTTCCACAAGCAGTCATGAGCGAGGTAGCGGTAATCCCCGAAATCATTCCACAGCGCGAATATAAAAATCGCATTGACCTCCGCGGGATCACCGCCTTCACCATTGATCCGGAAGATGCAAAAGACTTCGATGACGCGGTCTCGCTCGTCATCCTTCCGAACGGTTACTACAGGCTGGGTGTACATATCGCGGATGTAAGTTATTTCGTACGCGAAGGCAGTGTACTCGATACAGAAGCGCTCAGCCGCGGCACGAGTGTCTACCTGACGAACGGCGTCATTCCTATGTTGCCGGAAAAACTCTCAAATGATCTTTGCAGTTTGAAGGAGGGTGCGGACCGGCTGACGTATTCGGTATTCATGAACATTTCCGAGCAGGGAGTCGTCAGGGAGTATGAATGCTTAAAAAGCATAATCAACAACAAACGGCGATTTACATACGAACAAGCGCAGAGAATTATCGATACTGATGCCGGAGATTTTGCAGGCACTCTCCGCAATATGCACAAGCTGAGTAAAATTCTTTATCGCAAGCGCATCAAGGAAGGGAGCATAGATTTTGAATCCGC
>CAYGXH010000093.1:5322-8988 GCA_964353675.1 uncultured Chlorobiaceae bacterium | reverse complement strand
TTGAAGAAGCGCGTGATGGAACGATGTGGGTAGGGACGAAAGCGGGATTAGCATTTTACGATTCTTTTAGGTGGAATCCAATAAATAATCAAGTAAGACTATCAAAGTTGCGTCCTCCTGCAATGACCTTTATGGATAATAACAACCTCGTAATCGTAGCTGAAAATGATTCATTATATATAGGTACATATTATGGTTATAATAAAATTGACATACCTTTAAAGCATGTTGGCACTGCTATTGCGTTCAACAACAACGCCATATTAATTCATTCGGATTCTATATTGGGAATTTTTAAAAAGGGTATATACTCTGAATTCACACCTAAACCTTCGGGAATACGCCCAAGTAATGAAACACGGGACTTATGGTTGACAAAAAAAAGAAGTACATGGATAAACACATTTTCTGGATTATATCGTTGGGATGATGATTTAAAATGGGTTTTAAAATTGCCTTCCATTAATGAACGAATGAAGATAAATTGTTTAGTAGAGGTTGAGAATTCTTATAGCATTGTTTCGATCGGATCTCCTTTCAACAAAAGGGGGATGTGGGAGTGTTATGGGGGTAATCCCATGATTCGAACAAATCTACCAGGCGGAGACTGGATAGAGGCAATGGATGTAGATAAAAATGGATTGGCTGTATTATTTAATAAATCTGGAGATTTTTTTGTTAAAGATGGTGATTCTTGGGTCCGCATCGATGGTAAAAATCAAGGTCTACAAAATGTTACAGTCTGTAAATTTCAGTCAAATGACGCACTATGGATTGGAACCCCACGTGGTTTGTTTCTTTTTAGGCGGAACTCACCTCTCTGGGATTATAAGAAAAGTCCCATTGAGACGAGAAAAAGAATTCATGATATACTTATCGCCAGCGATGGAAAAGTTTGGTTGGGTACTGCGGATGGCATAGAAGCACATGATGAACACGGTGTCTATTTTTCAAATAATAAAATACTTAATCATGAGTTGTACGAAATAACAGGTATAGCAGAAGATTCGGTTAGAAGAATTTGGATTTCAAGTGGTTCAGGTTTTAATGGGACATACTGTTGGGACAGAATAAAATGGCATTATTTTTCAATTGATAAAAATGTACCGTGGCTCAGAATACATAAGATAAAGAAAGATAGAAAGGGTAGATTATGGTTTCTAGGACTATCAAAAGAAGGTATTACCGCTAATAATAAACCCTGTGTATATATATTAGAGAAGGATAAATTTATTCAATGGAATGCAAAAGAAGGTTTACCAGCTGGAAGTGTCTATTCTTTTGTTGAATCTTTGGATAGTGCATACTGGTTTGGTACTATTAGTGGTTTAAGTAAGTATAAAAATGGTAAATGGATACATTGGAAAGAACAGGTCAATATTGAATTTGGCAAGATATTTTGTTTAGCAGTTGATAAAAAAAATAATATATGGTTCTCAGATAGAGAAAAGGGTCTTGGTTTTTTAGATAAAAGTGAAAAGATTAAATATTTCACGACTAGAGATGGATTATTAGACAATAGAGTTTGGGATATAGCTTGTGATGAAAAAAATCGCATATGGGTGACTACCGAGGCTGGATTATGTTCGTATGACCACGGTAAATGGAAAGTGTTCGATGCTAAAACAGGTCTCATGACACCTGACCTCTGGCCCGTACTCCCTGTGGGAGACTCTGTCTATGTCGGAACAAGAGGCGGAGGATTAGCTATTCTAAATTTACGTAACAGTTACCAAAAAACGCCTAAAATATATATCGACAATGCAATCGTCGAAGGGAATAAGGCTGCTGTCCGGGTACGACCCTACGCTTACTGGGGTGACCCGCAACCCCACGATATACCCATCAGGTATTCCATCGATAATCAAAAGTGGACCACATGGAGCAATAACCATGAAGTCGTACTGACTGATCAGACTCCGGGCGACCATGCCATTCACGTTCAGGCACAAAATATCTTTGGTGAATTCGAACTCCGTGGTAAATTAATGTACTTCTCTGTCCCACCCCCCCTGCAACGGATGCCACAGTTCTATCTACCAATAGGAGGATTGTCATTTGTACTCTTGTTCGTTCTGACTGAATACTTCCTGCGAAAAAAATACTACACGCGAGAACTGCAAAAAAGCGAAACAAAATTCCGAAAACTTACGGAATCCATCTTCGAAGGAATAGTTATTCATGAACTTGATGTCATCCGAGATGCAAATAATAACATGATAAGGATGTTCGGTTATTCGATATCTGAGTTGCAACGTAAATCACTTTATGACCTTTTCGATAATGATTATATTGACGTAGTTAAGAACATGGTTGAACATCCGTCGTCAAAATCAGTGGAGGCGATAGGAATACGAAACAACGGTTCACGCTTGTGGACTGAAATTGTAACAACAGCATCAGTTCACCCAGAATACACTTATGCCGTAACGGCGTTCCGCGATATCTCTGATAGGAAGAAGGCTGAACATAAATTGGTGACATACAAGAACCAGTTGCGCTCGCTCGCGTCAGAGCTTACTACGACTGAAGAACGTGAACGCCGTAGAATGGCTGCGTTTCTGCATGATACTATCAGTCAAACACTCGCGTTCTGTAAGATTAAGCTCAGATCAATTGACCTGTCACTTCAGTCTGAAAGCGTCGAAAAATCATTGATCCACGTCAGATCTTTGATAGATGAGATGATACAAAGTACCCGTTCCCTGACCTTCGAACTGAGCCCGCCGATTCTCTATGAAGTTGGATTCGAAGCTGCTGTTCATTCACTCGTTGAACAACTACAGCAACAACATAACCTTTCATTCGTACTTGTTGATGATCACGTCTCAAAACCACTTGATAACGAATCCAGTATTATCCTTTATCAGGCTGTCCGAGAACTTATCGCCAATGTTATTAAACATGCTCATGCCAATACTGTGAAAATTACGTTTAAAAAGAAGAACAATATGTTCCAGGTCACTGTCGAGGATGATGGCATCGGCATGAAAACCTCGGCCAATTCCGATGAAAGTACATATCAAGGTGGTTTCGGGCTATTCAACATTCGCGAAAGATTGCAAACCAGAGGCGGATCTCTGGAAATTTTGACGGAAGTACAGCACGGTACCCAAATCAGCATCGTTGTACCGCTCAGGAACCATGAGAAGTGATTTTTTGAGGAATGAATGAGCATCCGAATTATCCTCGTCGACGATCATCGTATTGTCCGTGAAGGAATAAGCGGCATCCTGCGTGCATGCCCGGAATTTGAAGTCGTTGCAGAAGCCGGAGATGGAAAAAGCGCAATCGAATTCACAAGAGAATTATCGCCTGACATCGTTATTATGGATATCTCTCTACCGGATATGAACGGCATAGAAGCAACACGCGAAATCCTCGGGTCAAATCCGAAAATAAAGATTATTGCGCTCTCTATGCATACGGACACTCGGTTCGTACGTGATATGCTCAATTCCGGCGCGTCGGGATACCTTCTGAAAGATTGTGCTTCCGATGAATTAGTTCGCGCTGTGTTAATGGTGAACACAAACCAGATTTATGTAAGTCCACAAATCGCGAATACCGTCATACAAGATTACCGCGACAGAACCGGACACCACCCGGAACACCAGGAAAAATTGTCCGCAAGAGAACTTACAATACTACGCCTCATCTCTGAAG
>CAYGXH010000093.1:0-5312 GCA_964353675.1 uncultured Chlorobiaceae bacterium | reverse complement strand
AACTTTTGAGTTATAATGGCGGGTTAATGTTTGATATTGCGCTTCATTTCGGAAGGAAAGAGCATAAAAGAAGCTGCCTCAAAGCTTAACCTTAGTCCGAAAACAGTCGAAGCACTTCGACTGCGTATTATGAATAAACTTGGTCTTCATAATACTGCCGAATTGATAAAATATGCCCTCCGTATCGGTCTAACCTCGCTTGAAGAATGAAATTCGCGAAATTTTAAGAGATTTTATAGTTTTTTTACCGGCTCTAAGGAATTTCCCTACATTTGTAAGGAAAAACGAAGTAAAAAATCAGGATTTTCCTTATTGATTATTATCGGGGGACTGTTTAAATTAAATTTAGAGTATTTCATTAAAATTCTCTTTTTAGTGGATTAAATGCGGGAGACGACAAGGGGAAAAAATACATAATCTCCCTTGAAGGGTCAAAGCTCCAGTGTCAAATACTGGGGCTTTTTTTTATCTATTAATTCCATTGGGACTCTGTACTACAATCATAGAGATAAGCATCGGGGCATCGGTTAAGGATGCATCTATATATATATGCAGGCAGGCACCAGCTTATAGGCTTACCCCACGTTCGTGAGCTTATACCAATCTTTCTACTAGAGTTTTAAGTAGGGTTTTAACAACGTCACAAGTCCATCAACAGTCATACCGATCCGCTTACCACTTGTGGATATCGTTATGTCGGCTAGCGAATAAAACTGTTCCCGCGCGGTGATTAGTGATTTGATGGATTGCCGGAGCTGGTCTTCCTCGGTTATACTCCTTTCCGCAGTGCGGAGTAGAGGCCGGTCGTTTTTCCGGTTCAATCGCTTAAAGAGTTGCTCTTCATCCGTTCGTAAGTAAACAAGTGTGCCAGTTGTCCGTATTATTGTCATATTGCGTTCAAAGGTAACAGCGCCTCCGCCTAAAGCAATTACAGTTTGAACGCGTGTGCTTACGTCCCGCAGGAGAGTATGTTCAATGTCTCGAAAGTGTTGCTCGCCAAAATCGGAAAAAATATCTGTGATGGATCTACCAGCTATTCTGATTATTTCTTTGTCGATATCGACGAACGAAAATCCGAGAGTGTTGGCAAGGATCGGTCCAAGGGTACTCTTGCCGCTGCCCATGAACCCGGTGAGGTAAATAAGATTTCTCGAAATTTTATCCATCAGAAATGGTATACAATACCGACGGAAAACATCATTCCGTCAACCGATATCAGTGATTTGATTTTATCCTGACTCAGAACGATCACCTGATCCTGAAGGACGATACTGGTTTCTCTGAATCCTTCTGAACTCCAAAATTGCACTTCACGGAATTTTGCTTCCGTGCGGATACCAAACATCTCACTCAGAGAAAATTCAACACCGGTTACGACGTGAATACCAATGCCGATCTTCCTCTCAAGTGGTATAGGGTGTACTGATGCATACGAGTACTCACGACTGCCCCAGTAGAATCCAACGCCCGTACCAACAGAAAATTTCCACCTAGGCAGAGGGACTGGTATAAGGAAATAGCCGGTGATTTCGATGGGAATGGTGCGGTAACCATCTGTGATTGATATCGATGTAGAGGGAGAAATTGCGTAATTAAAATTACCGTGTGTTTCGATATACTCTATACTTATTCCTACCTGCAACCGCAGATCGTGGAACTCACGGCGAATATCAATACCGATTCCGAAAATATCTGACAGTGAAAAAAATTGATCGCGGCGTACCGGATCAATTTCGTCATAGCTGTGGTAAATCTTCGAGGATGTGGTATATGAACCGGAAAGAGATACACTGTACCGATGGTTCTGCGCCTCAAGACCTTCAATTATAATGAGGAGCAATATAGTTGTATGGAGAAGATGCAGGCGCACCGCGCTTTGGTAACCTCCTCGTTGTCTCCATCTTAACGGTAAAACTGGTCCCTGTTATCAACGATGTCGGCTTCCTTTTTGATGGCATCCGACCATTCTGTGAAATAGCGGTTCCGCCTTTCGGTCAGGAGTTGCGACCGCAATGTTATTGCCTGCGCCTTATACGCAAGTGTGTCGAACGGCGTTTTATTGAGGAGCTTCACGATATATACGCCTCTTTGTGATTCAATCAGGTTCGATAATTCTCCCGGTTGTAAGGGAGCAATTCCGCCTAACAGCCCTAAATCTCGGCCTATACCGGGGATGTAGCCTGAGAATGTATATGCTGTGGCACTCTGGACTGTAACTTTCGGATTTTTTGCCTTCAAGATCTGAAGACTGTCCTTAGGTGTTAATGTCGCCTTTAGCTGCTGAGCTATGTTCTTTACTTTGGCAATTTTCTTCTCTCGCCTCACCCTGCTCTCTATTGTAGTCTTCAAGTCTTCATAAGGACGAATGCCGGCATCCTTGACCTCTGAAACTATAAAGACCCCGATCGCATCAGTCAGTGAGAAAACATCACTTACCGATCCTAATTTATTCGAAAAAGCAAATTTGTTTACTGTATTGTTAATGCCGATTCCGGAAATACTAGAGCCCTTCTGAAAAGGTTGTGTCTCAAGGACTTCATATTTGCTCAGTTCAGCCTCTTTTTCGAATTTACCATCTTTTGCCAGGTAAGCAAAATCCTGCGCCCGCTGTGCTATGTCATTTCGCGATTTGGTGCTGGGGCGAACCTGCATGTGGATATCCTTGAATTGTACCTCACTTTTATCCTTCCTATGTACCTGAATGATGTGATAACCGAAAGTTGTTAACACCGGTCCTACAATCTCTCCGGGTTTCGCTTTGAAAGCTGCATCCTCGAAGGATTTGGCCATTCTACCTTTTCTGATCCAGCCGAGATCCCCGCCGTCGATTGCGGAAGCGGCATCCTCAGAATGTTTCTTAGCCAATTCTGAAAAATTTCCACTTCTTCTGACGACAGAAATTATCTGCTCCGCCTGTTTGAGCGCACTGTCAGGGTTTGAGGGATTTGTCTTGATGAGTATATGACTTACATGGACGGCCTCTTCTGTCCCGGGCCGGAAATCAACAATTTTTAAAAGATGATAACCGTCTGTCAGGAGAACGGGTCCTACCAGATCGCCTTTTTTACTGCTGCCGAAGAGTGCACGTTCCTTATCGGGGGGAAGTTCTCCGTGTTTGAAATAAGAATCAGTGGACGGAGTTTCAGAAAATGTCGTTGATAGTTCGTTAAAATCGGACCCTGCGTCAATCCTTTTCTTGACATCCAGCAGAGTGCTGTATACCTCCTCTGAATCGGCTTTTAACGGTCTTTCATCAAAACGTACGTACTTGAGCCGGCGGGTTGCCTCGACTTTGTACTCATCGGAATGATCGTTATAATAATCAAGTAATTCAATATCTGCGATGGAAACTTCGTCGTCAGCGATCAGTACATTGGGATCGAAAAATGCCACATCCAGATCAAACATTATATTCTGATCGATGTATCGCTGTCTGATATCAGATTCATCAACCTGTACGACGGCTGTTACAACGCTTTGAAGTTTTTCCCTCAGGCGCTGCAACCGCAGGGCTTCTTCCACACGAGCCATGATTGCTTTATTCTTGGGATCCATTATTGTGGCATCGTAAAGCTGTCTGTTAAAGGTACCTGTCGAATCTGTGAATTGTTGCCGGAGAAAATCCGGCGGATTGTCGCCGCGAACCCAATCGATTAATTCCTGATTGGTCACCTTAATGCCCAGCTCTCTGATTTTTTCATCGTAGAGAATGTTGTCAACGAGTTGATTCCATACCTGGTCGCGAATCATTCTAACTTGATTTTCGTCCGGATCGTTTCCTGTTTGTGCCTTTTGGTTATCTAAAGTTCGCTGTACGTATTCAGAAAAATCCTTCCAAAGTATCGGTTGACCATTAACTTTTCCGACTTCTTGCGATTCAATCATCCTGCTTGCTTGCTTCCGTCCCGTTATGTCCATACCCCAGTCGAGGACAATATAGACGACAAAAATGCCGGCAAATACTGAGAAGAAGGTCGCAAGATTTTCACGGATTTTGGTCATTAGTGGCATTGTATATCGGGTCCTTTTGGAAAAATTGTGGTAAAATCGAATAATATGTAAAAATATACGAGAAATTTGATTGATAAGCAAAGGATGGAGGATAAAACAAAAAAGCCGCTACTGTACGCCCCTGTAGCGGCTAAATCCTCATCCTCTACCTAATCCACCGAATCGCGCTATCACCCAACAACCTTCGCAGGAGGAAAGGATTCATCTACTATAACCGTACACCAGTCTGAAAAGTTCCACGGAAAGAAAATAATTAATTCGTTGGTAAAGCGACCTAGAACCAGCGCCAGATCCAGTATTTTTCGAGTACAACTTTCCCCCAGTGAAATGTTACATTCGGTTCGTTGAGCGCAAGCCGAGGTACTTTACCGGTGTAGAAGTTGCCGTGAAGATTTGCTGCCCGCCCTGCCCCCGTTTCTATGAAAAAAAATCCATATCCTGAAAATTGTTTTCTCTCATTGCTTCGGTTGATGCTTTGAACAATATTATATGCAACCACTTCGGCCTGATTATTTGCAAATACACCGGCTTTTAAAAGAGGTTTACCGTTATCGAGAAGAATCGAGGCTGCATCTCCTATTGCGAATATGTATTCATACTGTGTCTGCAGTGTGTATTTATCGACGGAAATCCATCCGTCATCATTCAGCAGCGAATTTTCCCCGGGAAGAGGAACCGGCCGGAATCGCGGAATGGAAATAAGCAGATCATATTTTACTGCTTGTGCATCCCTGCAAACGATGATGCGATTAGCTGGATCTATCGACTCCAGTATTGACTGTGTATGACAGTGGATGTGGTGCTGCTTGAGGAGCTCCTGTATGTGACTGCTTATCTCATCACCTGCAAATTCGAGCGGCATTCGTTCGGGAGTAAAAACATGGATGTCAATATCATGCATCTCACGTTTTGCGTAGAATGACGTAAGAAGAAATGCGGTATCATACGGCGCAGGCGGATATTTGTATTCATCATTCGGGACGACAATCGCTATCGCTCCGCCGGGAAACCGCGGTATAATCTTACTCAACTCGATTGCGCCTTCGAATGTATAGAATGTGTGTGATACCGGATGGAGGCTCGGGACTGATTCGAAATCGTTATCAGCGCCGATGGCGATAACTAGGTAATCAAAGGATAGTGTTTCATTGTTTGTCACTACTTTCCGTTCCTCAGGCAGGATTGCATGCACTTCACCCTGATGGAACTCGATGCCGTATTTTTCCAGGGGTGTGAAAGGTTTCGTAATTGCCGCAGGTGTTCTCCAGCCAATAACCATCCAGAAATATGAGGGTTGGAAT
>CAYGXH010000092.1:0-9005 GCA_964353675.1 uncultured Chlorobiaceae bacterium | reverse complement strand
CCTTCTTCAGCCTTAGCTTAAGTAGAAGGGGAATCTCTTTCAATAATTTGAGCTCCTCATAATTGATCTTATTTCTTATCATGAAATAGTTCCACCTCTTGTCGATTTATCGCAATTTATAAAACGAAATGATACCGATGGGGAATTATCACAATCCATTATCGTATTGGAGCGATTTATCCATCGATTTCTTTGCCGGCTTGTGTATGTCTTCAAAGCTTTTTGGACACTTAGCCACATAAATTAAGAAATAGTTTTTGAGATAGGCAAGTTATTTGTTGGTAATGTTTTTAATTTGTTAGGTATTTAGTTTTGGATCCTACTGAGATGTAATGTCATCTTTGTATCGTTTCAGAGCCTGCCGTACCAAAATGGGTTAGAAAATGTAAGAAATGAAATATTAGGGAAAATAAAGAATAACGGCTCTATAAACCGTTGCTCACCTTATAAAATGATGAGTATTCACTTGTAAAAATCGGGAGTTCTCCCTGTTAATTTTTCTTTAGTCAAATTGTAAATATCTTTCCATACGACTGCCCTTAATTTATGTAAGGATTATTGTTTATGAAAATGAGAGAATGTGCCGCACCCCGATAAAACCCAAAAATTTTATATCCGGCAATCGGAATGATTTACTCGCTTCTATTCGATAGTAAAAGTTGAAATATTTTTCATAAAACACTTACTTGAAAATTACTCCATCAATTTTCAACACTGCTTTTCGAGATAATTTGAAAAGCTCGGAAATAGCACGGTAATCCTTAAAATAAGCACATTATTGGGTATATTGAAAACAAAGCCCCCTTATCAATGGATTACAGAAATTTATGCTGTCCAAAATATCTTCAAGGTGATTAAGAGGCTAAGCAGTCTAAGTTGGTTGTTTTAAACTGGATTAAGTAAAGAGATTTGATTTATTTTTCATATTGCCCAGGCAACCATATTCCATAATGATGCACAGTAAATTTGGGAGTCTTTTTTTGAAAAAGTACGAACTTTCGATAATATTTAGATATTCATCGAAACTCGAAATTTTATCCCTTGACATTGAAAATAAAATTATTCACATTAACCGTAAGGTTCGTTTCTGGGTAAGTCTGATAATTTAATCATGTTTTCTCCATCTAATTTTGATTACCATAGACTATGAAATTTATTGTCCATGAGGCGACAATTGCGATAGTTCATGGTGCGTTCTGACTGAAAATCTCTTGGAAGGAATTATTCTTCCATTTACCTTATATCAATTTATACAATAGAGTCACAATTACTGGTTATAGTGTCATCGCAATGTCGCTTTAACTTCCACAATTTCGTTCACTCAATACTTTAATTTTACAAATTTTTTAATGACCTAAACTTCTCAAGGGAGTACTATCTTTTGAACCAAATATCCGGTTCATATTTTTAATAAATAATATTTACTACCGGTAAATATGTATTCAATAATAAAAATAACCTTATTCAATTTTTATCATTTCTCTAACTTTAAGGGTATTTATGAAGAGTTGGCAAACGACTTTTTTTGCACTTATTAGTTTTATATTATTTTTAATTCTTCTATTTCCGTCATCACTCCTCGCCGCGGGTTTCACTTCAGTAACATCTCTTCAGCAGGTTTCAATATCTGCCAACACAGGCGAGAAACCCCAGTCCAAATGCTGGACCAACGGGGGATACTGGTTCTCCGTGCTCTCGTCCTCAGGGGGAACCAACCTGTATCGGCTCGACGGAACGACATGGACAAACGTTTTGCATCTCTCCGATGCAACAAATGCCCATGCCGATGCAAAAGCGGTCGGCGATGTGACGCACATCCTGCTTTTCCACGGTACATCTTCCCATTTGGTTTCGGTGGAGTACCTCTCCGGAACGCATTCCTATCAACTTTGGACAACCCGCCCGGCGCTGGTAAATATTACGCTTGATTCCGGTGTTGAGACGGCAACGATAGATGTCGATTCATACGGTAGAATGTGGCTGGCCTCAGACAATGTCTCAGACATCAATGTTCGTTGGAGCGATTCACCCTATTCAACCTGGAGTTCGCCAACCACAATCGGTACCGGCATAAGCAGCGATGATATCTCCGTGGTAACAGCACTTCCGGCTCTAGGGAAAGTTGGAGTCCTGTGGTCAAATCAGAGCACAAAACGATTCGGCTTCAAGACCCACACTGACGGAGCTGACCCGTCGACATGGTCAGCCGATGAAGTTCCTGCCTCACAGTCCGCTTTGAACGTGGGCGCCGGCATGGCAGATGACCATCTCAATGTTGCAGTGGCAACCGATGGGACGTTGTACTCTGCGGTAAAGACAAGTTATGATACACCGGGGTATCCCAAGATTGCACTCCTTATCAGACGGACGAGTGGTACATGGGACAACCTCTATGAAGTTGATCAGACAGGAACACGGGGAATAGTTCTCCTCAACGAAATAAAGAATGAAGTTACGATATGTTACACGCAGTCGGAGGGATCAAATGATATTGTCTACAAAGCTTCCGCGCTGTCACCGATCGCATTTGGGACCAGACAGACGCTCATAAATGGGTCATTGAACGAACCTTCAAGCACAAAGCAGAACTTCACAAACGAAGTGGTCATTCTTGCCTCCTCCTCTAGTAATGCAGTCAGTGTTCTTGCCTCAACAGGCGACGCGAGTTTAATGGCCTACTATATGATGGAAGAGGGGAGTGGGACCTGGTTACGGGATACGTCTCTTTATGGAAATCATGGCCGCACAGTCAACAGTCCGACATGGGTTGCAGGGTTTAGAGGCCTGGCACAGTCATTCAACGGATCTAACCAGTACGACACGGTAGCTAATCCATCAGGCTTAAATATCACTGGAGCGATCACGGTCGCTGCATGGATTGCGCCTGGAAAAACCGGCACACAGCACATGATAAAGAAAGCTGTGATGAACGGCACCGATGGATATGAGCTGTCGCTCTCTAATCCAGGACGAGTATTCTTTAGACTAAACCAGAAAACGTCCGGCGATGTTTATAGGATCAATTCATTGACGCCTTATCCGATCACCGGAACATGGATACACGCCGCAGCAACATATGATGGTTCCACTTTAAGGATGTACATAAATGGTGTCCTGGATAGTTCGAAAACTATCGGCTCGATATCAATCGCAACAAACACGCTCCCTCTTACCATAGCACGAGATGCCAGTGCTGGTAACTACTACCAAGGCAAGATGGACGAAGTGCACATCTACAACCGTGCACTCTCCTTGTCAGAGATCCAGACGCTGGTAAGTCAAATTCACACCATCACCGCCACAGCTGGAGCAGGTGGTGTAATCAGTCCGACCGGTAGCGTGATTGTACCCCACAATGGAAATCAATCGTTCACTGTTACTCCCGATACCGGTTACGTTGTTTCAAACGTGACAGTTGATGGCGTTTCACAGGGAGCAATTTCGACGTACACATTCAGCAGTGTCATCATTGATCATACGATCAATGCGACGTTCACATCGGGCGGTGTTTCTCATACAATCACCGCAAGCGCCGGTGCAAATGGCAGCATTAATCCATCGGGTGCCGTGAGCGTGCCGGATGCAGGAAGCCAATCATTTACTATCACCCCGGATCCCGGTTACAGCATAGCGGATGTGCTGGTCGATGGCGGATCTGTTGGCGCGGTAACCAGCTACACATTCAACAATGTCATCGCCGATCATTCAATCAGCGCCTCCTTCGCGATCAACACCTATCAACTTACAGTATCGGCAACAACTGGTGGAAACATCACAGCTCCGGGATCGCCGACGGTTACAGTTAACCATGGTGTAGCTACCACAATAACGGCTGAAGCTCAGACGGGCTACCAATTCACCGGATGGACAGTGGTTAGCGGGACTGGAGTATCAATCGCAACTCCATCAGCTCTTAGTACAACGGTCACTCTTACATCGGGTGATGCGGCGGTGCAGGCGAATTTCGGTCTGAATGAAGATAATGGTGCTGATTATGCTTTGGATTTTGATGGCACCAATGATTATGTGGACTGTGGAAATAATGCGTCGGTTCAAATTACGGGAAAAGCCATTACGATGGAAGCATGGATCAAACCGACAAAAGCGGCGGGAACAATGGCAATCATAAAGAAAACGGGTATCATAGGAGGTAGTACGGGCTATGAATTGTATTGTGGCAGTGCCGGCTGGGTATACTGCAGGTTTAATGGGCTTGATGCTACAAGAGCATGGTCAACTACACCCTATCCCACTGATGGCAGATGGATGCATGTTGCTGCTACGTATGACGGTGCATTCACCAGGATTTACATCAATGGAGTGCTGGAAGGCACAACGGCTTACACTGCAGATATCGTCAATAGTACAAACATCTTAGAAATAGCCAATGATCCCTCTACTGCTTCAAGATTCTTTCAAGGTTCCATCGATGAAGTGAGATTATGGAATGTAGCCCGGCCTGACGCGGATATCAAAGCAAATATGACAAAGAAATTAATTGGCAACGAATCCGGCTTAGTTGGTTACTGGCGGTTTGATGAAGCATCAGGAACATCAATGAATGATGAGACTTCAAACAACAATGACGGAACAATGATCAACATGGATCCAGCTACTGATCGTGTTTGGAGTGGTGCTGCTTTAGGTGATGCTTCGGCATACGACTATAATTCCGCAGGTGGGTATACAGCTGCCCTCAATCATGCGAATGGAGATGGCATCACAGCCACTACGACATCCGGTACCATTTATGGAATACAGGTTTACCGGGCAGATGATAATGCCCTAAGAACCGGCTCCACCGGACTTACAGGATATTCTTTGGATCCATCAAGGTTTTGGGGAGTAAAGGCATATGGAACTACGCCTATCTATACACTGGTGTATAATTATACCGGTAATCCTGCTGTTACATCTGAAAATGATCTTAAGTTGGTAAAGAGAAATGATATCTCAGTTGCAGCCTGGACCGATGCGTCGGCAACACTTGATATGAATGCCAATACACTTACTGTTACCGGGGCTGCAGGTACAGAGTACGCTTTAGCAATTCCAACAGCACCAACGAACCACACGATCACTGCGTCCGCGGGACCAAACGGGTCAATCAGCCCGTCGGGTGCAGTGAGTGTTTCCGATGGCGGCAGTCAGGCATTTGCCATCAGTCCTTCTACTAATTACCATATCGACAGTGTGATAGTCAACGGGACATATCGTGGAACGATGTCCAGTTACACCTTCACGAACGTCAGGGGAGACTCGACAATACGTGCTGTCTTCGCTATCAACACTACTTATACAATGAATGTTACAATAGCTGGAAGCGGGAGTGTTGTGAAAGTCCCCGACCAGTCGACATACGATTACGGAACGAGCGTACAACTAACAGCAACGCCTGCAGTTGGGTGGACGTTCAGTGGGTGGAGCGGAGACGCGGGTGGATCGACGAATCCGTTGTCAGTGACAATGGATGCGAATAAGAACATCACGGCAACCTTCACTAACTCGAACACCATCGTTGGTTACTGGGCAATGAACGAGGGGAGTGGAACTACATTGGTGGATTCTTCCACCTTTGGAAATCATGGAACAATTTGGGGCAGCCCTCCATGGGTGACAGGTATGAAAGGACAGGCACTGAATTTTAATGGTTCAAGCCAGTATGCTGCGGTCGCCGATACCCCAAGTTTGCGTATTACGAGTGCCATTACTCTCTCGGCCTGGATTGCACCCACGAAAGTCGGAACGCAGAGGATCATCGTCAAGGCATTGATGGGTACTGACGATGGATATGAGCTATCACTCTCAAGCGCCGGGAAAGTTTTCTTTAGATTAAATGAGCACACCAACAGTCATCGACTGGATGCAGTAACATCCTATCCGATAACCGGAACGAGCTGGATGCACGCGGCTGCGACTTACGACGGTGATTCGCTTCGTTTGTACATCAACGGCGTTAGAGAAGGAGCCGGGAAGATGGGAGTTCCCATCAACTCCAATACGGATTCTGTCTATATCGGCAGGCAGAAAGATGGTCAGTATTATTATTGGGGGAAAATGGATGAAGCGCGCATTTACAACCGCGCACTTAGTCCGGCAGAAATTCAGGCGCTCGCCAGCCACACGATCACCGCAGCGGCTGGCACAGGTGGCGTCATCAGCCCGGCGGGGACAGTCAATGTACTCCATTATGCTGATCAAACATTCACCATTACACCCGATCCGGGGTATTCAATATCGGTCGTAACCGTCGACGGTGTGTCACAGGGAGCGATCACAAGTTATACCTTTAGCCGCGACTCGACCGATCACACGATCAATGCGACGTTTATGTTGGGTAGTGTTTCTCATATCATAACCGCCAGTGCCGGCGCGAATGGAAGCATCAGTCCGTCAGGACCCGTAAGCGTACTGGATGCAGGAAGCCAGACGTTCACCATCACCCCGAATACCGGGTACCACGTCTTAGACGTGCTGGTCGACGGCGGATCGGCTGGCGCAGTCACCAGCTACACGTTTAATAACGTCACGACCGATCACACGATCAGTGCATCCTTCGCGATCAATACCTACACACTGACCGTGAATGCCACGAATGGTGTTGTAGCGAAAGTTCCAGACCAACCGACGTATGAACATGGGACATCCGTTCAGCTGACCGCGACACCCAATTCCGGCTACGTTTTTCTCAACTGGAGTGGAGACCTGACCGGCTCGGCTAACCCGGCATCCATCATAATGGATGGGAACAAAACAGTTACAGCGAATTTTGGGTCACTGGTAGTTGCCCATTGGGCAATGAACGAAGGAAGCGGAGCGGTTCTGGTTGATTCCTCCACGAACGGTAATAATGGCACGATAACCGGCTCACCGACCTGGACCACTGGAGTGCATGGTCAGTCATTAGTATTTAATGGTTCGACCTATGCCGTCGTACCATCGAGTTCGTCTTTGAATATCACCGGGCCATGTACATTCGCCGTATGGATAAGGCCGAATGTCCGTGGGACAATGCGACTTATATCTAAGCTTACAGGCTCGGCTGGCTATGAATTCTTTTTGGGATCAGTCAGCCCATATCCCGTATCCGTGCGCATAAACAATTCATCCAGACTTGATTCGAAAACAACTTATCCTATTGATGGCAGTTGGATGCATGTAGCAGCAACTGTAGACGGCGCCACGTTCAAAATGTATATAAACGGTGTTCTTGATACTTCCGCCAGTTCGACAGCTCTGCCTTCTACTGGTACGAATAGCGTAGGGATTGGCGCCACCTCCGGAGGAGCAAACTTCTATAATGGAAGGCTCGATGACCTTCGCATTTACAACCGGGCACTTAGTCTATCAGAAATTCAAGTACTCGCCAGCCACACGATCACTGCAACGGCTGGAACAGGCGGTGTCATCAACCCCGCAGGAGCAGTCAATGTACTCCATTATGCGGATCAAACATTTACAATTACACCAAATCCGGGGTATTCGATCTCTGTCGTAAGCGTCGACGGTGTCTCGCAGGGAACGATCACAAGTTATACATTTATACGCGACACGATCGATCACACGATCAATGCGACGTTCATACAGACCGGCATTTTTCACACCATCACTGCTACAGCCGGAGCCAACGGCAGCATCAGTCCATCGGGCGCTGTGAGCGTCGTGGACGGAGGTAGTCAGACATTTACGATCACTCCTGCACCGGACTACATTGTCGATAGTCTTCTTGTCGACGGAGTAAAGGTTGATTCAACGATAAGTTACACCTTCATAAACGTTACAGCAGACCATACGATATCAGCAAAGTTCACTACTCCGGCAAACTTGCCGCCTGCTTCTCCCACATTAGTATCTCCCTCAGATGGTTCATCAGGAATCTCGAGGTCGCCAACTCTCAACGTTTCAGTCAGTGATCCGGACGGCGATCCTATGACAGTGACCTTCTATGGGAAACCAGCCTCGGGATCAACCGGAGAGAATTTCACCATCATCGAATTGCCGGACGCTCAGAATTATCCACTAAGTTCCAGCGGTACCGAGATCTTTAAAGCTCAAACGCGATGGATCGTTAATCAACGAGTCACCCGCAATATAGTCTTTGTGAATCAGATCGGCGACATTGTCGAAAATGGGGATGCCAATCTGATCGAGTGGATGCGCGTAGATACGGCCATGCGGATTTTGGAAGATCCTGTAACCACGGGGCTACCCGAAGGTATACCTTATGGCGTATCTGTCGGCAACCATGACGAAACACCAAAAGACGATCCAAACGGCACAACAATATACTACAATCAATTTTTTGGTTCGGCACACTTTGCAGGTAAAAGTTACTATGGCGGGCATTATGGATCAAATAACGACAATAGTTTCCAGCTCTTTACTGCCAGTGGAATGAATTTCATTGTCGTGAATTTCGAGTATGATCCATCTCCGGCACCTGCATTATTGCACTGGGCCGACAGTCTGCTCAAAGCGCACAGCACCCGAAGAGCGATCGTCTGTGATCACTATCTCATGGACGGCGGTAATCCGGGATCATTCTCATCGGCAGGCAGTTTGATTTATGATTCATTAAAAGATAACTCGAATCTCTTTCTGATGCTTGGAGGTCATACAGGTCCTGAGGGACGAAGATCGGATACCTATAATGGTCATACGGTCTATTCGGTACTGGCAGATTACCAGGGAGAACCGAACGGCGGTAATGGCTGGTTACGGATAATGGAATTCTCACCTTCCACCGGCCAGATAAATGTTACAACGTATTCCCCAACCCTGGATCAGTATAAGACAGGTTCAAGCAGTCAGTTCACATTGAGTTACTCAATGGACGTCAGTAACTACCATGTTATCGGGACGAATGTAAATGTTCCTTCTGGATCGGGAACGAGTATTGGGTGGCCTGGCTTAGCGCCGCTTATGCAATATGATTGGTATGTCACATTGAATGACGGAAACAGCCTAACAACCGGGCCGACATGGACATTCACCACAATAGATAC
>CAYGXH010000091.1:0-9039 GCA_964353675.1 uncultured Chlorobiaceae bacterium | reverse complement strand
CGAGTCGGACCGCACCTAAAAAATATGAATTCAGATTTACCCATGAGTGTTGCCGGTAACCCTCGCTTGTGATCTTTCCGAGTTTACCGTAGAGCAGGTAACGATCGTTGATTATACCTGAGCTAACAGATAAACTGTATTTTCGCGTGTTCAGTGCAAAAGATGTTGCACTATCCCCGAATTCCTGCATACCAATCATCGTTTCGAGCGTTATGCCGGGTTCCTGCCGAAATGGATTCGTAACGAGATTGATGGAACCACCGATCGCAGGCGGACCGTAAAAAGCGCTTCCGGCGCCCCTTTGTACCTGTATCATTTCCGTAGCCGACAACAGGTCGGGGAAATCGATCCAGTAAATATTATGGTCTTCAGGATCGTTCTGAGGAACACCATTGATCATCACTGAAATCCGGCGCTGATCAAAACCCCGGAGATTAACGTAATTGTATCCAATCCCGTTTCCATTCTCGGAGTAAAAGATCATCGACGGTAATTCCGAAAGTAGGACAGGTACATCCTGTACCGAATAGCGTTCTTCGATATCTTTAGAGGAGATATTGGAAAAGGTCACCGGGGATTCTCTCTCATAGGCACGAGATGGGTATACAGTAACGGGCGAGAGATAGTACAACGTATCACGATCCGCCATTACGATCTCCTGTGCGGGAGATATTCCACAAAGCATCGTGCTTATAATTGTTATGATTACATATATTCTGTTCATATGACCGCCGTGTAAAATGAAAATCGCTGTTTCTCTGACCGTACCAGCAAACTGTAGGGAGACAGAAAAACAGCGATTTAAATTTTTTCCGTTTCCCTACGCTGGTATAATCCAGATCAGGTTCCTAGGGTGTTCTCTCAGTCCCACATTTTTATGGGGGACACCCCTAACGGATAATTATAATATATAGTGGAGATTGGAATAATGCAAATTTTGCATCTCCTCCGGGTTTGCATTATATTTCTTCTAAATATTCAGAGGATTAACATGCAAGCACGATTCTTCATAATGGCTCTTTTTGTCGTATTTTTAATAGGATATACACCTTCAGAAGCCCAGCTGTCCGTCTCAGAGTTTGATAAGTACGTTGGGGTGGTCATGAAGGAATTTGAAGTGCCGGGTCTGTGTGTTACGATCGTGAAAGACGGTAAAGTAATCCTTGCCAAAGGATATGGAGTGAAAAAACTCGGTGAAAATTCCGTCGTTGATGAACGGACGCTCTTCAATATCGCTTCAAACACGAAGGCATTCACGGCGACGGCGCTCGCAATTCTCGTTGAAGAGGGAAAGCTTGTTTGGGACGCGCCGGTAATAAAATACCTGCCATGGTTTCGGCTCGCTGATCCCTGTGTGACACGGGAGTTAACGGTAAAGGACCTGCTCGTTCACCGGAGCGGACTTGGCCTCGGCGCCGGGGATCTCCTCTGGTGGCCCACATCTGCCTACACTCGTCGTGAAATTGCCGCGCGTCTGCAATTTATTCCTTTGGAAACGAGTTTTCGAAGCACATACGCCTATGATAATGTTTTGTATTTAGTTGCTGGAGAAGTAATCGAGGCGGTTACCGACAGCAGTTGGGAAGATTTCGTTGAATCGAGGATACTGAAACCGCTCGGAATGACCGGCAGTAAAACTCGCCTTTCTGGTATTCTGACGAATTCGAATGTTGCGACGCCGCATGCAAAAATCGACGGATTGGTCAGGCCTGTTACAGCATTCACCGGCGACAATTCGAATCCCGCCGCCGGCGTTCTCTCGAATGCGGTTGATATGGCAAAATGGATGATCGTTCAGCTCGATTCCGGCAGGTTATCCGACGTATCACGATTATTCTCGCGAAACTCAACACGACAACTCTGGTCGGAAGTCACGCCTATTCCCATCAGTGAGCCGCCTCCGGTATTGAGCCGCCTCAGGTCGAACTTCAATGGCTATGCTCTCGGTTTCGGAGTGCGAGATTACCGGGGCAGGAAAGTTGTAAGCCATACCGGCGGCATGCCGGGGTACCTGTCGCGCGTGACAATGCTACCCGAAGATAAGCTTGGCATTGCAGTGCTGACAAGCCAGGAATCGGGAAACGCATTTAACGTACTTACGTATTACGTCATCGATAGGTATCTCAAAGCAGGAGCGTTTGATTGGGTGACCACGCTGAAGAAACTTGAATTGAGAGCGGATACAATGACAGAGGCGGAACAGCGTTCCAGAGAAGCGGCGCGTGATACAACATCACGTCCGTCACTTCCCATCGCAAAGTATATGGGTACGTACCGGGATGATTGGTACGGCGATATTGTCATGGCTCTTGAAAATGGCAAACCTACAATCAAATTTTCGCATACGCCTTCGCTCACAGGTGAACTCGTTCACTGGCAGTATGATACGTTCATAGCCCGGTGGTACGACAGGGAACTCAGGGCTGATGCTTATGTGACATTTGCGCTGAATCCGGATGGTTCAATCGATCAGGTGAAAATGCAGGCAGTTTCATCGGCGACGGATTTCAGTTTCGATTTTCATGATCTACTGCTGAAACCGGTTCTTTAGGGTTGAGATTACCCCCTCACCCGGTCTGTTACAGGCTAGTTGGTTACGGGGAAGAAATCATCACCAGAGCGGAGGGAGACCTGCAGGTACACTGGTTAAAAATTTGCTGAGGAAGACCAAAAACCGCAATTCCGCCGCATATGTTTTCCTGAGAAAGAGGATCAGCCATTTGTTTCTCCGCCTGAAAAATGGTATATTTTTTCAATAATTATTCATCGTAATACCTGTTAATGCCGAAGAGCTCACCGAGCGGTGCATCACCACTCAATTCATCGCTCCACACAAAATATCAGAAGACCGTTCTCACTAATGGTATCCGAGTAGTAACGGAAACGATACCTTATGTACGATCGGTTTCATGCGGCGTCTGGATCGATGTTGGATCGCGCGATGAAGATGAAGAAATGAACGGTATCTCACACTTCATCGAACACATGGTTTTCAAAGGGACAAAGAATTACAGTAATCTGCAGATCGCAAGAAGTCTGGAATCGGTCGGAGGGTATCTAAATGCCTTCACGACGAAGGAACATACATGTTTTTACGCGCGCTTACTTGATATCCATCTGACCAAAGCGATCGATGTACTGTCCGACCTCGTTCAGCATCCAATTTTCGATCCGAAAGAAATTGAAAAAGAAAAATCCGTTGTTCTCGAAGAAATGAAGAACATCGAAGACGATCCTGACGACATCATTCATGATTACCTCGACCGGAGCGTCTACCATAAACACCCTCTTGGGTTTCCCGTGATAGGTAAGGCAGACACCATCAGGAAGTTCAACCGAAACAACATGTTCCTCTACATGAAGAACCATTTCGTCCCGGAGCGGATGGTTGTCGCAGTAGCCGGTAATCTAGTGCACGAGAAGCTTGTTGAAACAGTTGATGCGCACTTTACTGCACGCGGAAAGAGGAAAGAATTTTTCAGAAAACATGGACCACGAGAGAATTTTTCAAGGCACGAAGTGTTTGATCGCCCGCACAACCAGGCATATGTTTGCATCGGCACACTGGGTTACAGCGTCAGGAATAAACTGCGCTATCCGCTTCTGGTTCTCAATACACTGCTCGGCGACGGAATGAGTTCACGTCTTTTTCAGAACATCCGGGAAAAGTACGGATTTGCGTATGCGGTTTATTCCTTTGCGAACCTTCTCAGCGATACCGGGAATTTCGGTGTTTATATCGGAACAGACAATGAAAACATCGAACGGTCGCTTGAGTTGATTTACAAAGAATTCACGGCGTTACGGGAAAAGGGAGCCGGAAGAGCAGAGCTCGAGCGAACCAAAACACAGATGAAAGGGAGCATGATGCTCGGATTGGAAAACATGTCCAACCGCATGATGCGCCTCGGAAGCAGCGAGCTTTACTTCGGGGAATTTCTGACCCTCAATGAGGTGATCCGGAAGATAGATAACGTACGGAATGAACACATCGATGAAGTTGCCGGGAAACTACTGCGCAAGGAAAATTTTTCTACCGTAATTTTCAGAGGGACAAATGGGCGGGCTGAAAAAGAGTGATAATCCGCACGTATCGGGTTTTTGCTGGATGGAAGGAACAATGAAAAGAGCATGATAACCAAAGATTCATTGAATAAAAATCTGCTTGAAGCAGAATATGCAGTCAGGGGCCCGATCGTTATCCGCGCTCAGGAGCTTGAAGAGCAGGGAAAGAAGATTATATACTGCAACATCGGTAATCCGCAGGCGCTCAAACAAAAACCCCTCACGTATATCAGACAAATGTTATGCCTCATGGAATATCCTGAACTCATGAATCACGCAGAGGCGGTTAAGCTCTTTCCGAAGGATATGGTGGAAAAGGCAAAGATGTTCATGCAGAAAAATCCCAATGGGACCGGTGCATATACACAAAGCGCCGGCATCCCTTTCGTCAGACAGGCAGTTGCAGATTTCATAAAGAAACGTGATGGAATTTCCACAAGCAGAGATGCAATAATACTCACCGACGGTGCCAGCAAAGGCGTACAGGCAGCAATACTTGC
Source organism: uncultured Chlorobiaceae bacterium (assembly GCA_964353675.1). Lineage (GTDB taxonomy): Bacteria > Bacteroidota > Ignavibacteria > UBA10030 > SZUA-254 > CAYGXH01. Next base: position 4,474 of record CAYGXH010000091.1, on the reverse strand, counting down.
TCTCCTCAAAAGCCCGGACGATGCTTACATGATACCGATACCGCAGTATCCGCTCTATAGTGCGACGATCACACTTTACGGCGGAAAACAGATCGGTTACTACATAGATGAAATAGGACACTGGCAGTTGAACGAGAGTATTCTCTCCGAGAGCATTTCCCAAGCAAGAACGAATGGCATTCGACCCGTTGCAATTGCCGTGATTAATCCGGGAAATCCGACCGGTGCCGTCCTCTCTTACGAAAATATCCGCATGATCATCGAATTTGCCAAAAAGAACGGGTTGTCGATACTTGCCGACGAGGTATACCAGGAAAATATTTATGATCCGCATGTCAGGTTCTATCCCTTCGCGAAGGTGATGGATGATCTTAAAGAGACCACCGTTCCACTGTTCAGTTTCCATTCTGTTTCGAAGGGATTTTTAGGCGAGTGCGGTCATCGCGGAGGATATACGGAATTTCGGAACATTCCTCCGGATATCATGGCTGAACTTGTGAAATTGCAGTCGATCAGTCTCTGTGCAAATGTCGTCGGTCAGATCACAACGTACCTTATGGTTTCGCCTCCGCAGCCGGGTGACGACAGCTATAAAACATACTGTAGCGAACGCGATGGAATCCTCGGTGAACTAAAGGAAAAAGCCGCGATACTTGGAAAAGAAATCAACTCAATTCCGGGGATGTCGCTGGAAACTCCGCAGGGTGCTATGTATGCATTTGTGAAATTCGAATTACCGGAGGATCCGCACACCGATGTTCACAGGATGGAACCGGAGGAACGTATACGGTACGAAGCGCAGAGGGATTCAACCTACTGCATGTCATTACTGGAAGAGACGGGTATCTGTGTTGTGCCCGGATCGGGATTCGGACAGCTTCCAGGGACACTGCATTTCCGGACAACCTTCCTTCCTCCCAGGGATGAGATGGAGGATTTCGTCCGGAAGCTCAAGAAATTTCACCTCACGTATACGGATAAACTGAAAAATTCATACAAGTAGCAGAATCTGAACGGAGTGATATCCTCCGGCTGTAAGAAATGAATAATTAAAACGCAGCATTTGGTGTAACAATTACAGAGAATAGAAATGGTGAAGATCACGATTGATGGCAAGCAGTACGAAGTAGAAAAGAATATGACAATCATTCAGGCTGCTGAGCAGAACGGCATCACCATACCGCATTTCTGCTGGCATCCGGTGCTGAGCGTCTCAGGGAACTGCAGGGTGTGTCTGGTGGAGGTTGAAAAAACGCCGAAGCTCGTCATTGCCTGTGCGACGCAGGTCGCTGACGGGATGGAGGTCCACACGAATACCGAACGCGTTATCAAAGCCCGGAATGCTGTACTTGAGTTTATTCTCATCAATCATCCCCTCGATTGTCCGATCTGCGATGAAGCCGGTGAATGCAAGCTGCAGGACTACGCGTACAAGTACAGCGTGGGGGAGAGTCGGTTCGAATTTGAAAAAGTCCGCAAGCCGAAGCGGGTATCTCTGGGTCCGAATGTCATGCTCGACGTGGAGCGATGCATCATGTGTTCGCGTTGTATCCGCTTCTTTGATGAAATCGCAAAGGAACCACAGCTCGTTTTCACCAAGCGTTGCGATCATGTTGAGCTTACAACCTATCCGGGTGAACAGCTCGATAATCCCTATTCAATGAATGTTATAGAACTCTGCCCAGTCGGTGCTCTGACGAGCAGAGATTTCAGATTCCGAGCACGGGTTTGGGACATGTCGTCGACCGATACTATATGTGTCGGATGCTCCCGTGGATGCAATACACATATGTGGGTGCGGAATAACGAGATTCTGCGTCTGACACCGCGTTTCAACGCCGGCGTAAACAATTACTGGATGTGTGACCATGGGAGGTTAAACACTTTTCGGCATGTAAATGCCGGTAACAGAATCAACTCTCCGATGGTGCGAAAGGACGGCATACTGGTGGAAGTCGGATGGGAGGAAGCTATATCGAAAGTCGCATCCGAAATAAAATCATACAAGAAAAACGAAATTGCTGCCATCGGTTCGGCATATACAACCAATGAAGATAATTTTTTACTCGTCAAGTTGATGAATTTCCTCGGAGTAAAGCGTATAAACTCTCTGGTACACATGAAACAGGGTGATCGGGATGATCTTCTTATCAGGGAAGATAAGACGCCGAATTACCGCGGCGCACAGGAGGTCGGCGCCGTACAAGACTCATCCGAGTCAAATCTACCGGGATTGATTGAGATGTTGCAAACCGGGAAGATCAAATTTCTCTACGTTCTTGACGACGACATCGCTGCTGATCCGGTTTTTGCGGATGCCATTTCGAAGCTCGACTACCTGGTTGTTCACGCGTCCAACGAGAATGAAACCACCAAGCGAGCCGACGTCGTCCTCGCAAGTTCCACGTACGCGGAGAAAAACGGAACGATGATTAACTTTCAGGGAAGAATTCAGCGCATACGACCAGCGGTTACGTCGCTCGAAAAGGACCGCGCTCTTGACGGACTTGCGATGAGCCGGCTTGATAAATTCGGCGCTCAAAATGACCGGTGGGCGAAGGGGATGCAGTGTGATTCTCGTTCGTCATGGCGCATTACGTGCAGTATTGCAAATGTCCTCGGTGCGAAGTGGCGGTATGCCGCCGCCGAGGAGGTTTTCCAGGAAATTGCATCGACAATCCCTTCCTTCAAAGGATTGACGTACCCGAAGGTCGGCATGAACGGTGCAAACCTCGGTCAGAAAAAGGTATCAGTTACTGTGAAGGAATAATATGGAGCTTCTGATTACCGTTATAAAAATTATTCTCGTAATGCTCGTCATGGTCGGAATTGTTGCCTATATGGTTCTCCTGGAGAGGAGACTGGCGGCGGGGATTCAGAACCGCCTTGGCCCTAATCGCGTCGGATGGCAGGGGCTTCTTCAGCCAATTGCAGACGTTCTGAAACTAATGTTCAAGGAAGATATCGTACCGAGCAATGCAAACAGGTTCATTCACCACCTTGCTCCGATTATATCACTCGGCGTTGCCTTGACTACTATCGCGGTCATACCCTTCGGTGATCGCATTATGCTGTTCGGGTACGATATTAAATTACAGATAGCAGATGTGAATATAGGAATTCTTTATATTCTCGCTCTCACCTCGCTCGGCGTCTACGGGTTGACTCTCAGCGGCTGGTCATCGAACAGCAAGTATCCGCTCCTTGGCGCCGTCCGGTCGTCGGCTCAGATGATCAGCTATGAACTCTCGATGGGTCTTTCTGTCATCGGTGTTGTTCTTGTCGCAGGCAGTATTGAACTCGACACGATCGTGGAAATGCAATCCGGCTGGCGTTGGAACATCATTCTTCAGCCGGTCGGTTTCATAACATTTGTAGTTGCGGCGTTCGCAGAAATAAATCGCTTACCCTTCGACCTGCCTGAAGCGGAGCCTGAACTTGTCGCGGGCTACCATACGGAGTACAGTGCACTGAAATTCGGACTCTTTTATATGTCGGAATACGCGAATATGTTTGTTTCCAGCGCCCTGATCACAACGCTTTTCCTCGGCGGGTGGCATGTGCCGTTCTTGACTTCGCTCGGTCTTCCCGAATTCTGGGTAAGCATCATCCAGGTGCTAGGATTTCTCCTGAAGGTGATTCTTTTTGTGGCCTTCATCATTGTCATCCGATGGACGATACCGCGATTTCGGTACGATCAGTTAATGAATTTAGGATGGAAATTCATGTTGCCCGTTTCCATCTTCAATATTCTGGTAACAGCTGCGGTAATATTATTGTTGAAGTGATTGTCGTGGTCATCAATGAACGGTACAAGCAGACAGAACAAGAGAGAACAATCAGAGTGTGAATAAGCATGAAGCAGAAACCAATCGTACATAGGAAAGATCTCCATTGGTGGGAATGGCTGTATATCCCGCAGATTATCGTCGGAATGAAGATTACTATTTCGCAGATTTTCAGACCTAAGTTCACTATGCAATATCCGGAGGAGAAATGGACTCCGCCGCCGTCATTCCGGGGGAGTCCCGTTCTTGTAGAGGAAAACGGTATTGAACGATGTGTTGCCTGTGGTCTCTGCTCCCGGGTATGCCCGGCGCTTGCGATCGAAGTTCAGGCTTCTGAAACAGACTTCCGGAAAGAACGTTACCCAGTTCTATTTGAAATCAACATGCTGCGTTGTATTTTCTGCGGATTTTGTGAAGAAGTCTGCCCCGAAGAAGCTATTGTCATGAGCCAGGAGTACGAATTAACGTTCACGGCACAGGAGGATGGAATTTTCGGAAAAGATAAGCTGCTCCAGTCCGCAGACAAGCTTCGGGAAAGACTTGAGTTTTTGAGGAAAAGCAGATAAGCCCCCCTGAATACCGATAGCGCTAACTGCGGCATAGTTTACAACCGACCGGTATTCCTGATTCTGCTTGCGTCTTTCTCTATCTTTCCGTATAATATTCCACAGAATTGTAAAGTATTC
>CAYGXH010000090.1:0-9092 GCA_964353675.1 uncultured Chlorobiaceae bacterium | reverse complement strand
TTGCGGTAACAATTCATACATTGCATCACATAATGGAAGAAATCAAAAAAGGAACTGACAATATCTCCATCTCACAAAAGCTCGCAGAAATGGGTATAGACCAAAAGAGTGCATCACAATTCGTAGAGAACATCTATTCCCAAGCTATTAAAATTGCGGAGGAAGAACAGATAACTACGGAATCATATACTCCCGCAATCATCGGTGCTGGTTTATCAGCTGTCATAGGTGGTATAATCTGGGGTTTGATAGTCATTGCTACTAACTACGAGATCGGATTCATGGCATGGGGCATGGGCTGGCTTGCCGGATTTGCCGTTGTGAAATTGTCTAAAGGAAAAAAGGGGCTTCCCTTCCAAGTCATTGCCGTCCTTTCTAGCTTACTCGGCATTTTCATTGGCAAATATTTCACTTTTCATCACTTTCTAAAAGAATCAGTTTTGAAAGAGTACGGGGCGGATGCCGCTTCAAATGTTACAATTCTATCGGGTAAAGTTATCGAGATTTTCTTCGATGGGATTGGATCGATGCTAGGAATATTCGACCTTCTCTGGGTGGCACTCGCCGTAATGACGGCTTGGAAAATTCCTAAAGGGCTGGGACTAAAATCAAGAACATGAACAGAATTCGTAAAAATGCGAATTCCACACCGTACTCATGTGATGGAAAAGCATGTCATGCAATATTGGGTGTGGACATTACAAAAGAAATACTAAAAGGCGAAACTCATATCTCTGCTTAGCCGTCAACTATAACAACAGGGCCTTATATATATTTTCTCTCGACAATAGTATATCTAACGCATGACAATTTCGACTTAAAAAGGATATTGATTTAGTAGGAGAATCTTATATGAATAACATCGTAAATACCTGTCGCTCAATTCTTATGGCTTCAATAGTCCTGACGACAATTTCTTTATCTCAAAAGAGGGGAAATCTTCTTGATTCAACAATTGTATCTCCCCCACGATCTGCTTCACTCCGAAACCTGGCAGTCTTAGACACACTCCCTCTTGCGCCGAATACTTCTGGGCTTTCGCGGCCGATATTTTGGACAATCCAATTCGATCTCGCAATCGGGATGATGTGGGGAAATTATTCCTCACTAAAATCCCTTACAAATTCAAGTCAGGATTTATCAGTTCCTATTACAGCACGTGTTGATTTTCCCCTTACGGATAATCCAAACATCTCTATAGTTGGTGGATTTGGTATTGCAATCGGCGGCGTAGCCGGGGGTAATTATACTGAATATTCCGCTTTACTATTGTACAGACCTAATGTTAACATCGCATTTATTCACCCCATAGTCGGTATCGGTACGATGCGTTCTGTTTACAACCATTCAGATGGTTTTGAAATAAAGGTCGCACAGTCCTGCCCGATGTTTACGATTGGTACAAGGATTCTTGAAAACACATTTGATGCGCTGCTGATCTTACCGATAGCACATGAGATGAAAACTACTTTTGAAGAGGAAATTTATTCTATCCGTCCTGTAGGACCAGGGCTTGTACTGATTTGGCATATCTAACAATTTGCTACTATAACATAATTCCTGAAGGAGATAATTTATGTCGATTCGCACTAATATCATGATTAAATACTTGTTAGTCCTTCTCTTATTGATCGGATGTAAACCCTCTGAAAAAATTACTCGCAAAAGCGAGCTACGTGAGCGCGGCGGTAAGGGTCCAATCCGTGCATTGACAATCGACTCGCTTCTCTACACCTTCGATTCCTTTACCGTTTCCGACACAACCCTCAACGGACGTGGTAAGTTGAAGCGTAACAACTCTATCTCAGACTTTGAAGGTTCAGTACCTTTTAACCGCATCGTCTTCATCGAAGGAATTAATCAAAGCGTGTGGAGGACTATCGAAGTTATAACCACCACCGCGGTAATCGCTGCCGGTATTATACCAGGGATATCAGAAGGAGACCAGTTCGAAATTCAGCGCACAAACTATGGTTCCTGCCCGTACGTGTACGCATTCGATGGAAAATCATACCACCTCGAGGCTGAGGTGTTCGGGACTTCTATTTCAAAAGCATTAGAAGCCCAGACCTTTCATGTCCTCCCCTCACTCGTCCTCGTGGGCGACTTCCTTTCATTCCGAATCGCGAATGAAAGACCAGAAACACAATTCATCAATAGTGTTAACCTCTTTTGCGCCGATTTGAACGATGCATTCTCAGCAGTCCTGGATGTTAACAATATTTTGTGGCCGGTATATCATCCAGATCCTCCATATAATGCTATGGATCATTCGAAGAAAGAGATACTTGGAAAAATAAAATCTGTTGATAAACGATTATGGGATTCAGATCTAGCAAACATTGCCCCTTCCTCGGGACTGCGTGATCAGCTTGAAATTGAATTCATGGTTCCAAAATATGCTAAAGCTGCAACTCTGATAATCCACGCAATAAATACAAATCTCATCAACGCTGTATATAAAAGAATGGGTGCTCTTCTAGGAGATGCCACATTGGAGTTCTATAATGCCCTCGAGAAAGACAGCAGTCTTCAGGCAAATATATCCGATTGGATCCATGAATGCGGATTAAAGGTTGAAGTCTTGGAGGGAGCCAACTGGAAAGAAATTGGCGTAATTCTGCCAGAGGCTAACGTTGTTCCATTCGTAAGAGGATTGCGCATTGACGGGTTGAACGAGAGCACTGACCGGATACAATTGAGATTATCATCGCTGACCGGCGTGTGGAGATTAGATGCCGTGCAGGTAGATTTCACTCCCGTCCAGCCTCTTCAGCTCCATCCGCTTGAGCTTATCAAAGCGCAAGCATCAAATGGAATAGAGGCAAAAAAGGATCTTGAGTTGAGCGATGATCGTTATACAACGCTGCTACCGCTTGAGTACTTAAATCTGTCGTATGGGGCGAGGTCGACAATAACTTTAAATCATCCAATATATGTTGTTGCTGCACGGGGATATATGTATGAGTGGTTCACAACTACGGAAGAAGGAGATAATTTAAGCCTATCAACCGGGCAAAGTGCCACGGAGAGAATTGATGCAATCAAACTGTTAATTCGAAACAAAGAAATATTTCTTCCCCCAATTTACGCACTTTGGAAAGATATCAGGGACAGGGATAATTGATTTTATTATTTATGATAAGCAGGAATAAAATTGAGAAGCCATAAAAGATGTTTAAAATAACTCGCAAGAGAACTATATTGTTTGTTCCATTAACATTCAATTACACAAGATTATTTAAAAAAAACAGATAGACTCACATGAATCTGCTTAAAGGATCTTCTCAATGGAGAATGATTGTTATAATTGTTGCCTGCTGCCTTTTAAGCAGTAGGACGTTCAGCGCAAATCCTGTCATTCAACTTGCCGGTAAATGGCGTTTACAGCTGGACCGCAAAAACATTGGTTTGAAGGAGCGTTGGTTTGGACATTCATTAAAAGCTGAAATAACATTACCCGGCTCGCTCTCTGCTGAAGGTATCGGAGATAATATTACGGTCTCAACAAATTGGATGGGCGACATTATTGACAGCACCTGGTTTAAATCGCCAGAATTCGAAAAATATCGACACCCAGGAAATGTCAAAATACCTTTCTGGCTTCAACCTGATAAGTATTATGCAGGTGTTGCCTGGTATCAACGCGATATCGAAATTGCAAGTGATTGGCAAGGGAAGCGTGTTGTCCTGTTCCTCGAACGACCACATTGGGAAACGCATGTCTGGTGGGATACAACTGAAATCGGTTCAAATACCAGCCTCTCCACACCACATGAATATGAACTGGGAACATCTCTAACTCCTGGCAGACACCAACTGACGATCCGCGTAGATAATAGTCTTATCGTCGATATCGGTATCAATTCCCATAGTATCACCGACCATACACAGGGTAACTGGAATGGTATAGTCGGACAGCTGGCGCTTTATACAACAGAACCGGTTTGGATTGACGACCTCCAGGTCTATCCGGATGTTATGAATAAATCAATTGAAGTTAAAGGAACTATCGGTAATTTAACAGGTAGAGCCGGGAGTGGTACGGTAAAACTTCAAGTCAATACCGATATTGAAAAAAACATCCCGATCACGTGGAACGCACAAGGAGGGTCATTCGAAACCCGACTCTTCCTTGGAGATGCTGTTCAACCATGGGATGAGTTCAATCCCATTCTCTATAATCTTACAGTAATGCTCAATGAGTGGAACGAAAGCAAGACGGTAAGGTTTGGTTTGCGCAATCTTTCCACTCGCGGTACGCAATTTATACTCAACGGACTCAAGATATTTTTCCGTGGAACACTCGAGTGCGCAATCTTTCCAAAAACGGGTCATCCTCCGACTGATGTGGAATCATGGAAGCATGTCATCGCCGTCTCAAAAGCACACGGTCTGAATCTTTTCCGGTTCCATTCATGGTGTCCCCCAGAGGCAGCATTTATCGCAGCTGACGAAATGGGTTTTTACTATCACGTCGAAGCCGCTTCCTGGGCAAACCAATCGACTACTCTGGGCGATGGTAAACCAGTAGATCAGTGGATTTATGCCGAGACTGATAAAATTCTAAAAGCTTATGGCCATCATCCATCGTTCATGCTCATGTCATGTAGTAACGAACCCGGCGGAGAAAAAAGCAATGCATTTCTTGCACAGTGGGTAAATCATTACAAAGAAAAGGATCGCCGCAGGTTATTTACCAGCGCTTCTGGTTGGCCTCAGCTATCAGAGAACCAATTCCATGTTACTCCCGATCCTCGCATCCAGTCATGGGGTGCGGGACTAAGCTCGCGAATCAACAGCCAAATACCGGAAACCTTCACCGACTACAGGAAATATATTCAAGAACGCACAGTACCGGTCATAAGTCATGAGATTGGCCAATGGTGTGCATATCCAAACTTTGAAGAAATTAAAAAATACACAGGCTATCTCAAGCCTAAGAACTTCGAAATATTCTGTGATGGACTAAACTCGCATCACATGGGAAAGCAAGCGCACGATTTCTTAATAGCATCCGGCAAACTTCAAACCCTTTGCTACAAAGAGGAAATCGAATCTGCATTGCGCACTCCAGGTATGGGCGGTTTTGAACTGCTTGATCTACACGATTTTCCGGGGCAAGGGACTGCCTTAGTCGGTGTTTTAGATCCGTTCTGGGATTCCAAAGGGTATGTTTTGCCTGAGCAGTATCGGCGCTTTTGCAACAGTACTGTTCCTCTCGCGCGTATGAGCAAGAGAGTTTTCACAACAGACGATACCCTTGAAGCCCTGATCGAAGTGGCACACTTCGGTCCTAGACCAATGGCAAGCATCATTACATACTGGAAGTTGATTGACAGCTGGGGGCATTCAACACTCGAGGGTAAGCTCCCCTCCAGCGATCTCCCGATTGATAACGGTATTAGCTTAGGTCGCGTCCATATTCCTCTTAGAAATATTTCCGCACCCGCTAAATATAAGTTGACAGTGGGACTGGAGGGAACGGGATTCGAAAATGATTGGGATATCTGGGTATATCCAAAAATCATTGATATGCAGATACCCAATGATATCAAACTATTCGATAATTTGACTGATTCAGCCTTGGCAGTCTTACACGCCGGCGGAAAAGTATTATTGATGATACCACCAGGGCGGGTAAAAGGTGATACTCTTGGCAAAGTCGCGCTCGGTTTCTCTCCTATCTTCTGGAACACAGCATGGACTAACCGCCAGGCACCGCATACACTCGGTATTTTGTGCGACCCGAAAAATCCGGCTCTATTAAATTTCCCGACAGAATTTCACAGTAACTATCAATGGTGGTACATTATCAGTCGTGCTAGTGCGATAATTCTTGATAACTTACCTCCGGACATTCATCCTATCGTGCAGGTCATTGACGATTGGGTAACAAACCGTAAATTGGGTTTGATTTTTGAAGCGAAGGTGGGCAAGGGCAGGTTGGTTGTAAGCAGTATTGACCTTAAAAATGATTTGAACGGGAATCCTGTCGCCCGTCAAATGCTTTACAGCCTTCTGCGATATATGGAAAGCGATCAATTCCAACCTACTGTTGACGTAACTGCCGATCAAGTACAAGTTTTGATAACCGAACCAACATTGATGCAAAAATTTGGTGCACGTGTGGTTCACGTCGACAGTGAAGAGAGAGGAAATAGTGGTGAGAATGTTATTGACGGCGACCGTAGTACAATATGGCATACGGAATGGTCGAACAAGTCGCCGGATTTCCCGCACGAAATCATTATTGAACTTAAACATGCGGTAAAACTCCGAGGCGTCACTATTTTACCGCGCCAGGATAACAACCGCAACGGTTGGATCAAGGAATATGAATTTTTTATTTCCATGGATGGCATATCATGGGGAACAACCATCGCCAAAGGATTTTTTGACGACGGTCCCACGTTAAAAACCATATTATTTTCAAGTGTTAAAAAAGGTAAATTCATCCGGCTAGTGGCAATGTCGGGTTATGCTGCCGGCCCATGGGCATCGGCAGCTGAGTTGAGTGTAATTGTGGAATAAGTTCAACCATCACAGGGCGATGAAATGACCTCAAGAGAAAGAGTGCTGATTTCGCTAAACCATAAAGAGCCGGATATGGTTCCGTTTGATATAGGAAGTTTACCAGTAACAGGAATGCAGGTAAGTACGGTGTACAAACTTCGTCAAGCGCTTGGTTTGGATAAACCCGGCACACCGGTGAAAGTTATCGAGCCGTATCAAATGCTTGGTGAAATTGCTCCTGACTTGATAGATGCACTTGGTATTGACGTGATTGGGTTATGGGGAAAGAAAAATATGTTCGGATATGAAAATAAAAATTGGAAAGAATGGGTCTTGTTTGATGGAACCCCCGTTCTTGTGCCTGGAGAATTTAATACTGAACCGGACGAAAACGGAGACATCCTGATGTACCCCGAAGGTGATAAATCTGTACCTCCGAGCGGAAGAATGCCTAATGGCGGTTTTTATTTTGACGCTATCATTCGCCAGGAACCGATCAATGATGAAACCTTAAAAGTAGAAGACAATATTGAGGAATTCACAGAAGTATCCGATGAAGATTTGGAAAAATATAAGATTGAAGCCGAACGACTTTATACAACTACCGATAAAGCCATTGTCGGTTCATTTGGCGGAACAGCATTTGGCGATATTGCCCTTGTTCCTGCTGTGTGGCTGAAAAATCCTAAAGGTATTCGGGATATTGAAGAATGGTACATAAGCACACTAATGAGAAGGGATTTCATCCATTCATTATTTGAAAAACAATGCGAAATAGGAATAAATAACCTTAAAAAGATATATTCTGTTGTCGGCAATAAAATATCAGTCGTCTTTATTAGCGGCACCGATTTTGGCACCCAGTGCGGCCCTTTTATTTCTAATGATGTTTACCGCGATTTGTACCAGCCATTTCACAAGAAGGTTAACAATTGGATGCATGAAAATACCGGTTGGAGATCTTTCATTCATTCGTGCGGATCGGTGTACAAACTTATTCCCGATTTCATTGAAAGCGGTTTCGACATTCTTAATCCGGTTCAGTGTTCGGCTACAGACATGAATCCTAAAAGATTGAAAGAGCAGTTTGGCGATAAACTTACATTCTGGGGCGGCGGCGTTGACACCCAAAAGACTTTACCTTTTGGCACTCCGGATGAAGTAAAGGCTGAAGTGAAATCGCGGATTGAAACTTTTGCACCTAGCGGCGGATTCGTTTTCAACTCGATCCATAATATTCAAGCTCGTGTGCCGATAGAAAATCTTATAGCAATGATTGAGACATTCAGAGAGAACAGAAAATATCAAGCAAAAATAGGGTATAAAAATGAGTGACATTTTAGAAAGATTATCATATTGCATCGAAGTCGGCAAAATCAACAAGGTGTCCCCCTTCCCTACCGGACTCAAAGGGCAGGACGGTGCCGATGAACTTTGCAGGAAAGCTCTTGAACAAGGAATTAAACCGGAGGTTATTTTGAATGTCGCGTTAATTCCGGGGATGTCACGAATCGGAGAGAAGTTCTCTCAGGGCAGAGCATTTGTTCCGGAAATGTTGATTTCGGCAAAAGCCATGACTACGGCAATGAAACATTTGAAACCTTTTTTTACATCCGGTGAAATTAAGCGCAAAGGTGTTTTTGTAATCGGCACTGTTACAGGCGATCTGCATGATATCGGGAAAAATATTGTTGCTATGACTATTGAAGGCGCCGGATGGGAAGTCGTTGATCTTGGAGTTGATGTTAAGACAGACAAGTATTTAGCAACGATCGAGAAGTATCCGAATTGTGTTGTCGGTATGTCGGCGCTGCTTACAACAACGATGGCAAATATGGAAGAAATGGTGAAAGTAATTAAAAACAAATATCCCGGGAAGATAATCTTGGTTGGCGGTGCACCACTATCACAAGAGTTTTGTGATAAAATAGGAGCTGATTTCTACTCACCCAATCCATATGGGGCTGTAGAATTTTTAAATAAGTCAGCTGCATGACTCGGATGTTGAATAAAATCACTGAAGGCGTGTATATTGGTGTTAATCTTATCTAATTTATAACATCGGTTTGGATTCATGTTGAAAAGAATGATAGATGAAGAGCAAATAATATGATCACGAATATAAATAAATGGATTGAGTCAGTAAGTCATTCAAGAGAACGACTCGCAATTCCGCTCATGACCCATCCCGGCATTGAATTAACAGGCAGAAAAACTATCGATGCGGTAACAAATGGTACATTTCACTATGAAGCTATTAAAGCAATTCAGGACCGTTTTCATCCGGCAATTGCAGTAGTTAATATAATGATGGATTTGACTGTCGAAGCCGAAGCATTTGGCAGTAAAATTATATTTACTGATAATGAAATACCCGCCGTTGCCGGACGAACCGTTTTCGATCAGACTTCAATAGAAAGCTTAGCAATTCCTCCGCTTAAATCAGCGCGTGTGCCGGAATATCTTAAGGCAACTAAACTTGCAGTACAAAATATTCTAGAACAACCTGTGTTGGCTGGATGCATTGGTCCATTTTCTCTTGCTGGAAGATTGTTCGATCTTTCTGAGATTATGAT
>CAYGXH010000089.1:0-9126 GCA_964353675.1 uncultured Chlorobiaceae bacterium | reverse complement strand
AACCTGACATTTCTATCGAGGAGAATATACTGACATTTCTAAAGAGCTATAACAAAATCGGAATTCGTCCTGCTTTTCATTTGCATATCAGCTATCCACTTAATACATTCCATCACACGGAAGGAGTAAAATTTATGCGCATTAACAAAACCATCAGAACGATATCACTAAGCGCCATTGTTTTTTGCATGGTCGCACTAAGCACCGTTTTCGCACAGGGAAAGAAAGCCGGTGACGAAGCATTGGGGACACTTAAATACGATGACTTTGAGAAACCGGAAGTGTGCGGTAGTTCATGTCACATCGATTTCTACCAGCAGTGGAAACAGGCAATGATGTCACAGGCATATACACATCACTGGGATGAAATTGAATATTTCAAGCTTGCCGTTCCTCACGCCGAGAAGGATCAGAAAGTCGCAGGAGTCAAAGCAGGATGTAACGGATGCCATGCCCCTATTTCGTTTCTCGCGGGCGATGTTCCCCCGCCAAAACCGGAAGCCAACAGCCGTGCAAACGAGTCGGTATCCTGCGACCTCTGCCATACCATCACCGGTTTCAAAGGAGACACACCGCATAACTTCAACTATATCTCGGAACCTGGGAATGTGAAATACGGAAACCGGAAAGGGGCTGAATCACCTGCACATGAAACGCGCTACTCCGCTTTCCATCAGACAGCCGAGTTCTGCGGAACATGCCACAATGAAAAAAGTCCGTATGACGTTTGGGTGAAGTCGACCCATCTCGAATTCATCGAAGGTCCTTACGCGAAGGAAGGATATGTGTGCCAGGATTGTCACATGACCTATGCTCAGGCAAGGAATGCGGAGATGGCAGACGAGCTTCCGGATGCCGCACAGCATCTCTTTCACGGTGCACATGATCCTGGCAAGGTAAGGAGCGTCGTGGAACTTCGGATCCATCCCGACATCCGTGAAGCTGAACCCGGTGAAAAGGTAAAATTCACCGTTGCTCTATTCAATCAAAAAACAGGACATAAATTCCCATCAGGTTCGGCAGAGGAACGCCTCGTCTGGCTTCACGTGGAAGCAAAAGATGCCGGCGGTAAGACATACCATTTACGTGTAGATAAGAAAGGTTTTACGGGCGAAGAATACACCATTGCCGGCAAGGATTTGGCCTATCAGGACATGGGGATTCCTCTCAATCTTCCCGATTTCGCCGGGATCGAACGGGATGGCGTTCCCGAAGGCGATCGCATTTATCGCCTGCCCTACTTCGATCCGCAGGGGCGCATGACTATCATGCAATGGAACACTGCCTCGCAGGGAACGGACTACCGAATCGGACCGAGGGAGACAAAACTCGAAACCTATACATGGATGATTCCCAATGAAGCTGCGGCCGGTCCGATGACGGTGAAAGCAGTGATGTACTACCAGAAACTACCGACTCCTGTGGCGAAATTCCTAGGTGTCCCGATGGAGGAAGCCGACCCAGTAGAGGTAAATTTTCACGAAACTGTAATCACTGTATTGCCATGATATGGCAGCCAATTGATCAATACGCAGAAGAAAACCATTCAAATTAATATGTAGGAACATAATGGAGTCCACTATGAAAAATACATTTACAGCGCTATGCATTCTTGCGATTGGTACACTGCTCCTTTTTGAGAATGTATCAGCCATTCCGGCTTTTGCAAGGAAGTACGATATGTCGTGTATGGTTTGTCATTCTCCTTTCCCCAAACTCAAACCATACGGAGATGAGTTTGCAGGAAATGGTTTTCAGCTGAAGGACAAAGACGCGCCCCGATTCACCCGCGAAACAGGCGACTCGAAACTGTTTCTGATGCGGGAACTTCCTGTCGCGCTGCGCTTTGATGGATTTGCACGCTTTCAGACAAAAACCGATACAAAAAACGACATCGAATGGCCATACTACCTGAAAATACTTTCCGGCGGATTGATTGCGAAGGACGTATCATACTACCTTTACTTTCTTTTATCCGAACGCGGCGAAGTAGCGGGGATTGAAGACGCATTCGTCGTATTCAATAACATAGGCAACATCGAACTTGACCTCACGCTGGGACAATACCAGGTTTCCGATCCCCTTTTTAAGAGAGAGCTCAGGCCAACATTTGAAGATTACTGGATTTATAAAGTCAAGCCCGGATACTCTCGGGCAGATCTGACATACGACCGCGGCGTTATGGTTAATTACACAATCCCATCGGTTGAAACCGATCTATTTATCTCCGTCGTCAACGGTAACGGCATAGGTCCGGCGGAGAATAAAATCTTCGACAGCGATCAGTATAAAAATTTATTCATCCGGATCGCCCAACCGATCCATTCAATGTTGCAGGTTGGCGGCATGGGATACATCGGCAAGGAAAAATCTGATGAATCATACAACCGGATTGCCATGATAGGGGCGGATATGACGGTCGATGCCGGCGGTATTGAACTCTCCGGACAGTTTTTGTTCCGGAGGGATGACAATCCGTATTTTAACGGTTTTGCAACAGATGTAGATACGCGCGGCGGCTTCGTCCAGATGATGTATTCTCCTAACGGCGATAAGAGCGACTGGTACAATTTTTTCCTTTACAACTTCATCTCTTCAGACATCGAAGCTCTGCGGTATGAAACGATCGCGGCTAATTTTACTTATTTACTGGCGCGGAATTTTAAGATTTTGGGAGAGATTGGATACGATTTCGAACAAAGGAAGAGCAGTTTTACAATCGGTTTTACAACTGCTATGTAAAAAAAACCTGACATGCAGTGTGCCTGTCAGGCTCGACTAAGTACTGTAGAATCGGAACGCTCTATGCGGCGAGCGCTTCCTGCGCGACCTTCGTCAGTTCTTCCGGCGTGAACGGCTTCGGTATGAAGTTGTATGCGCCGGCTTTCGTAGCTTCAATTGCCGTTTCGATCGAAGCAAATCCTGTTACCATCACTACCGGTACATCAGGATAGTTCTTCTGCAACGATTCAAGTACTTCCATTCCTGTTTGCTTCGGCATCTTCAGGTCGAGGATAACGAGATCGTACTTGTGAAGCTTCATCTTCTGGAACGCTGCATCCACGTCGAACGCCTCTTCCACTGCACAGCTCTGTTTGGAAAGGATACGGCGCACGCTGTGACACACGATCGGCTCATCATCGATGACCAGGACGTTGTGTTTTGCAGTGGCGTCACGGCCAAACAGTCCAACGCGAGGTATATCGGATCGGCCGAGGCAGTTAACATACTCTGCACCAGTATATTTCTCGACTTCTCCAATACTGAACGGCATGTCAACATCAATGAAGTCTGCAACGGGGCGCGTTACGCGGGTTACCGATTTTGCACGTGCCTTCTCTTTCGCTTCAATCGGACATTCGTTCGGGCATTCCTGACCCTGTAGAGCAACACGGCGGCATTCTCTCCGGCCCGTATGGCAGTATGCTTTATCGGCAACTTTCTTCGCGAGCGGAATGTCGGAATGGGTCAGAGCTTCTACATAATCTTTCGAAGTTGCCTTGGCAACTTCAGCTTCGCTGAACGGCATGTCAACATCGATCGCATCCGTAGACAACTGCTCTGTTTCTGCCGGTTTTTTGTTTTTCGGCTGCACGGCTTTTTCTTTATGGCGCAGTAACACTTTTTCGGTAACTTCATTCAGTTCATCGGGCGTGAACGGCTTGGGTAAATAGTGCGACGCACCCAGCTTTGTCGCATTAACAGCCGATTCGATCGACGCATAACCGGTGATCATAATGACTTCAAGTTCAGGGTAGTGATCGCGCACGATTTTCAACAGCTCCATACCGCTCGTCTTGGGCATCATTAAATCGGTGATGACAAGGTCAAACTGCAAATCGTTGATTTTCTTCACTGCTTCTTCAACGTTTAACGCGTTATCAACAGAGTATCCTTTTCTGGTTAATATCTTCTTGATACTCCGGCATACGGTTTCTTCGTCGTCCACTACTAAAATTCTCTCTGTTACCATTGTTGTACCCTTTCAGTTTTAAATTTACGTTTGCTTCATCATTCTGACTTGTATTCTTACAATGAACGTGCCAATCGATAACGAAGCCAAACCGAGAAGATCCCAACTCTATATCTGGCAAATGGTTAGGAGTGAAATAAATATTGTGAAACAGAAAAATGAAATGATGCAGAGGGAGGGCTAATTAGGAAAAACGCTGAAAACGATATGAAAAATGCAATTTAGGTGAATATTTTTCTTATACAAGTGCATATGTCATTATGCGGGAGAGCCGGGCTTTGTAATACGGTACTTTCTCATGAGATTTTGGAAATTTGACCTTTGCATGTTGACCTCGCGCGCAGCTTTTGAAACATTCCAGTTATTACGGATGAGAGCTTCGGTCACAAATAGTTTCTCCAGCTCTTGGACCGATGCTTCGCGAATCTGTTTCTTCAGATTTTTCAGCTCCTCGCTGTCTCTGGGGACTATCGATTGAATCACCGAATCACCGCGGAAAAGAGCGGCAGAAATATGAATAGGTTCAATCTCATTTCCCTCCACCAGGATAACCAGCCTTTCGAGAGCATGCTCAAGCTCCCGCACATTACCGGGCCAGTGATAGTTGATCAGCGCTTCCATCGCTTCTGTCTGTATCTGCGGGACCTCCCGTGAGATTTTTTCGCAGTGCTCTCTGAGAAAGTGAATAGCAAGCTCCGGAATATCTTCCCTTCGCTCACGGAGGGAAGGAAGTCTGACAGGGAACACGTTGAGCCGGTAGTAAAGGTCTTCGCGGAATTTACCGGCTGAAACGAGCTGTTTTAAATTCTGGTTAGTCGCAAAAATAAGCCTCACGTCGGCTGACCTGATGACTGTACTTCCCACCGGCATATACTCCTTTTCCTGGAGAACGCGGAGGAGTCGTGCCTGTACTTCGATCGGTAGATTACCGATCTCATCCAGGAAGATGGTGCCGTTGTTGGCGGCTTCGAAAACTCCTGCCTTATCGGCAATCGCCCCGGTGAACGATCCCTTAACATGGCCGAAAAGTTCACTTTCCAGGAGGGTACTCGAGAGCGTCGAGAGGTCGACCGCGAAGTATTTTTCCTCCCGCCGCCTGCTTCTGTTGTGGATCGCCCGTGCTGTAAGGTCTTTTCCCGTACCGCTCTCTCCGATGATCAGGACAGTGCTGTCGGTGGGCGCAACTTTCTGGATAAGCTTGTAGAGTTCCTGCATTTTCGGACTTTTACCGATCAGTCCTTCGAAACCTTCTTCCAGAGAATATTGATACTCCTCCGTAGTCATTTGAATCAGCTTTCTTTTATCGAGTGCGCGTTCAAGCACTGCGAGCAGCTCATTTGGTGTAAACGGTTTTGGGAGAAAGTCGAAAGCGCCGCTTTTCATGGTTTCCACAGCCGAAGCGATGGTGGCGTAGCCGGTAATAACTACAACAACCGTCTGAGGATATTTCTGTTTTACCGTCTGCAGTACTTCCATTCCTCCCACATCGATCATCTTCAAATCGGTGAACACGACATCGAACGTTTCCACTTCCAGTATCTGAAGAGCTTCTTTTCCGGATGTTGCGTATCTCACTACATGCCCTGCACGTTTGAATATTTTCTCACAACTCTTGCAGATAACGAGTTCATCATCTACTATAAGAATATTTGCTTCCATGACTAACCTGCCTCCTGCATGCTCACGGGGAGCTTAACGGTGAACGTCGTTCCCCCGCCCAAAACGCTATCAACGTCGATATCGCCCCCGTGCTGTTCGATGATGCCGTAGCTGATGGAAAGTCCCAGACCTGTTCCCTGTTCCTTCGTGGTGAAGAACGGATCAAATATTTTTTCCTTCATATGGTCGGGTATACCTGGTCCGTTATCGGTAAACTTCACAAAAATAGTATCCGCAGAGCGGGATAACTGCGACTCAATCCTTAATGATCCGCCTTTAGACATCGCTTCTGAAGCGTTGATGATGATGTTTATGAAAACCTGCTGGATCTGGTCTTTGTCAGCCATGATTTCAGGGATTGAATCGGAGAGAATTTTTTCTATGGAAATATTTCGGAACGAAGTCTGGTTACGCACAAGCAGAATGATGTTATCGATGATGCTGTTAATGTTGATAAGCTGTTTCTGCGGTTTTGTCTGGCGTGCGAAATCAAGGAGGCGTTTGACGATTTCGCGGCAACGGATTGTTTCCTTCACAATTACGTCGACATCTTCACGTCTCGGATCATCCTTGGTGAGATCATCGAGCAGTAAACTGCTGTTGGTAAGGATTCCCGTCAGAGGATTATTGATTTCGTGTGCCACGCCCGCGGCGAGTTTACCAAGCGAAGCAAGTTTTTCCGAGCGGAACAGCTGTGAATGGATTTTCTTGATTTCTTCCGTGCGCTCCTTTACTTTCACTTCGAGGGTGCTCCCCCACTCTTCCAGTTCCTGCTTCTCCTTCTGAAGTTCTCTTGCCATCTGATTTATCGATGATGCAAGGTGTTCGATTTCCCTCGATGCTTCCACTTTGATTTCCTGCAGGTAGTTACCTTCCGCAATAGTGTTTGCCACTTCTTCAATCTTCTTCAGCGGTCTTGAAATTTTCTTCGCCTGGTGCACGGCGATCAGAATAATAAGAACGATACCGCCGAGTGCGATGGCAAGAAACGTAATGAGCGTATTACGCAGGATATCATCAAACGGTTTCTTGAGTATGCCGACGTAGAGGATTCCAATGATTTTCCCATCGATACCTCTGATAGGCTCGTAAGCGGTAATGTACCAGGCATTGACGACAAAAGCTTCGCCTACGTACTGCTTTCCCAGTTCAAGAACTTCCCTGAAGACATCCTCGGACACTAATGTCCCTATCGCGCGGCTTCCATCCTGATTTTTCACATTCGTTGAGATCCGCAGATCGTTCTGGAAGATGGTTGCCGTCCCGATTTCCATACCTTTGTAAACTTCCAGCTCGTAAATTACCTCCTTCACCTTATCAACGATATCAAAGTTTCTATTGAGCAAAACTCCGCCGAGCAGAACACCAACAAAATTCCCATCGTTAGTGAACAGGGGAACTGCAGTTTTGATAACCATACCGGATGTTTCAATGTTTGATTGGCGGACCTTTGCTTTCGGTGTGGGAACCACTTCCATCATTGCCTGCTTCGCCAGCTCCGGGGATTCAAGGGCGAGGTAATCCTTCGAGACGATGTCCGTCCCCGTCACTACTCTCTGCGTACGTATGGCGCGGGCAATGAACGGATCAGCCGCAAGAATGTCGCCGATAATACCCGGATTCTGCCCCCGGCCTATTACCCTTCCCTTTTCATCGACGATCGTGAGGATGTCAATATTTTCACGCCGGAGGGTTTTCTGCAAATCAACCTGTAGAAATTTAGTGTCCTTATCCGCAAGGGCTCTCACGACAAGGCTTCTGACAGCCGTGAGACGTGTGACATTTTCGATGTGAGATACTTTATTCCGGTAGATCTCTGCAGCAGAGTTCAAATCGGAGAGCGTTTTCGATTCTGCACGCATGATTACCTGATTGTAGATCAGCTTTACTCCGACAACGGTTGTAATGATGGCAGGTACAATGATCGCCATCGTGAAATTCAGGATGAGCTGAGACTGGATACTGCGTGCGGAAATTCTTTTCATGGAAAACTCGGGTTGTTCTACTCACTGGATAGTACTAAAATGCTTATTTAAATAAAAACGGATATTTAACAGTTACTGCAATAATCATTCCACCCCTTCCCGGCCATGATAAAAAATCCTTCCAATTGTAGATAAGTGTATCGAAGTAATAACAGGGCGATACATACTTTATAAAAAAGAGTAAAATGTCCTTTTATACACACACTACCTAACATGCATAAAAATCTTATTAAATCTGATAATTACCAAAACTTACATTCGCACAACTGAGAATAATTCATTGATTTTTCTATGAATTACAGGGAATTGTAGCAAATATATCTCATTTGTGCTGGCATAAAAGTTGTGAAAATTATGGTGACTCCATGAAATATATAGTGTAGTAGAAGGACCCCTTTAAGATCGGGACCTTCCACATCAGTTACTGCATGGCGGACATTAAGGTTTTATAAAACAATATCAATATCTCCCACAATATCCCAGCTGCCAGAATAGGGATATTTTCATGTGAGAGATGTCGTCCCGCTGTGCTAATGGGTGATTGTACAATTAGCCCATAATTTATTATAATAAGGAAGATTGTCGACTCCCTTAATCATCCTATGACCCTCGAGAAATCAGAGTTAATCATACACCGAAAACGTTCAGGATGTTCTAACATTCAGGTTTCCCCGGAACGTCAGATACTTCATCTAGAGGAGCGATATTCCATCCTACTCAAACCGCCGAAGAGAACCATCAAGTCGTCCCATGCACAGAGTCTGCCTGAGAGCCATCTGGACACTCGGCGAAACTTACATATCATTCCACTAAAAGCTTTGGAAATTTCGGAAACGAACGTTCACACATTTACCTCATAAAGGGTATTCTATGTCCGGATCAATACGAACACCGTTTTTTATGTCGCGAACAGAAGCAGAGCTTCGCCAGATATTCCTTGAACAGGTAAAACTAATTCCTGCGGGTGAAAAAATAAAGCGATGTATTCAATGCGGGACGTGTACCGGATCATGTCCCGTCAGTTACGCCATGGATATTTCACCGCGTGAGCTGATTGCACTCTTCCGAGCCGGTGAGATGGAAACGATCATGAAGAGCCGCACGATCTGGATCTGTGCCTCATGCTATGCCTGTACGACACGCTGTCCCGTCGGCATCAAGATCACAGACATTATCTACGCTCTGAAACGAACCGCGATGGAAAAAAAGTATCAGTCGGAAGCGCCGCAGGTTCAAACGCTCGCAAAACTCTTTGTCGAGAACCTTATGGCATACGGCCGGCTGCACGAAGGTACGCTGATCCGGAAATATTACACAAAAACCGGAATCACGAAACTATTCGGATTTATTCCGCTGGCCATGAAGATGTGGAAGACAAAACGTCTTGCCCCCTTCCCGGCAAAGATCAAGGGTCATGCGGCATTATCCCGCATCATCAAAAAAGCACAGGAATTAGACATGCGGCAGGCACCCGAACCGCTTGAATACTCTGCTGATTATGTCGGATAC
>CAYGXH010000088.1:0-9136 GCA_964353675.1 uncultured Chlorobiaceae bacterium | reverse complement strand
TTGTCGATCTTCCGGATAAAGTAACTCTGAAGTTCCTGCTCGTTCTTGAGGTGGTTCACCTTCATGCGCCTCTGGCACTTCAGACAATTTTTCCAGCGTGTTTTCGGGCACTCGTCGCCGCCGATGTGAATATATTTACCCGGAAACAATGCAAGTATTTCGCCAAGCACATCCTTTAAAAATGTAAATGTTTTCTCGTTTCCGGCACAATAGACATCATCAAAGACTCCCCACCTCGTGCCGACTTCAAACGGTCCGCCGGTGCAGGATAGCTCAGGATGTGCCGCAAGTGCCGCAAGCGAATGCCCGGGCATCTCAATTTCCGGTACAATTGTGATGAATTTCTCTTTTGCATATTTCACAACCTCACGTATCTGTTCCTGTGTATAGTAACCGCCATGAGGAGTACTATCACCCGTTGTTTCTTTTCTTTTCGATCCTATTTCCGTAAGACGCGGATACTTCTTAATCTCAATCCGCCAGCCCTGATCTTCAGTGAGGTGCCAGTGAAAAGTATTCATCTTATATGATGCAAGTAAGTCGATGTACTTCTTAATAAAATCAACCGGGAAGAAGTGTCTGCCTACATCGAGGTGCATCCCGCGCCATGAAAAGCGCGGCTTATCTTCGATTGTTACGAACGGTAAAGACCAGACGACTCCCGTAACTTGTTTATTCCCATGGATTTCCGGTGGGAATAATTGATAGAGTGATTGGACTCCATAGAAAATACCATTATTTGAGAATGCCTTTATGGTAACCTTTTTCTCAGCGACGAGAATCTGGTAACCTTCTTTCCCGAGACGTTTCAGTTTATCGTCAAGCATAATGACGATTGAATTGCTTGTTCTTTTCGATGAGGTTGTAATCTCAACCGGAAAGCCGGTAACCGTTCTTAACCGATCAGCGAGTTGTTCAGCAATCGGTTTTAGCTGACGGGGATTATTCGCAATAACGATTTTCGTACTGTCGTTGAGCAGGCACGAGCCATCGCCCGGCTTTACATTTAATGGTTTCGGGATAATCGATATTTTTGTTTCCATACAAAGGACGACGTTTGAGATAAGAAATAAATTGATGATTGATATTTTAATTATTCTGGTCATTTTGAGATGAGGGGAATGAGATGATAATATTTTAACCGAAGATAATTAGTTTGTCAGCGGATAAAATCGACTACAATTCTTTGCTGCAATATCTGCATACTTTTGCATCTTTAGGGATCATCGAAAGACAATGGTGGCAACGCTTTCCACCTGTAATTGCAACAATGAAAGCCAACGGACCAAAAAGAATACCAAGGATAAACCATGAAAGCGGATTTCCGTCTCTCTTCTCTCCGGCAAACACACAGCCCACCGCGAAGATTGCCTGTATTGTCGTGATGAATGCGTAATCCATTTTTTACTCTCCTCATTGATTAATCGGTATTTGAATTAGTAGTATAGCTATGCTGTATATACCCTGATATCAGTCTGCAGAGTCTTACTCATATATAATAGTCAATTCTTATATGTTTTACCCTCTCCCCTCATTCCCCTCTCCTGGATTTGTTCTGAGTTACGCATCAGAATCCTTGTTGCTCCGTCCTTGAGATAATCTCATCCTGGAGTGTTTTACTTAAATCCGAAAAATAATCGCTGTAACCTGCCACCCGCACTATTAAATCCCTGTACTGCTCAGGATGGTCCTGGGCATTCCGTAGTGTCTCTGCGGTTACAACATTAAACTGTATATGATGCCCGCCAAGTGTAAAGTACGATCGGACGAGATGCGCAAGCGTGTCGATTCCTTTGTCGCTATTAAATAAGGAAGGGGAAAACTTTTGATTGAGCAGTGTTCCGCCTGTTCTCACATGGTCAATTTTTCCGGCAGATTTCAGTACAGCAGTAGGTCCCTTTCGATCAGCGCCCTGAACGGGTGAAATACCCTCGGAGAGGGGTGTCCATGCTTTCCGCCCGTCGGGTGTAGCGCCAGTTACAGATCCGAAGTAAACATGGCACGTGGTCGGCAGCAGATTAATCCGGTATACTCCCCCTTTTGTATTCGGTCGTTCATTCACTGCGTCGTAGTAAATTTCGAAAACATACTGCATTACCGAATCAGCATACTGATCATCGTTGCCGTACTTCGGTGTCTTATTGAGAAGAAGCATGCGGGTATTTTCATGCCCTTCGAAGTTCGTCTGAAGCGTGGTCAGCATATCCGCCATGCTGATAGCTTTTGCGTCGAATACCTGGTACTTAACCGCGGTCAGACAGTCGGTAATCGTTCCCAGTCCGACACCCTGGATGTAATTCGTGTTGTACCTCGCGCCGCCGCTATTGTAATCCTTCCCTTTCACGATGCAATCGTCGATGAGGACAGAAAGGAACGGTACGGGCATATACTCGGCATAGAGCCGTTCAATAATGTTATTTCCCAGCATCTTTATGTCGATGAAATGCTTCAGTTGAATCCCGAATGCATTCAACACTTCATCGAATTCTTTAAACTCTCGCGGATCACCGGTTTTAACACCGATCGTTTTTCCGGTTCTCGGATCGACACCGTTATTGAATGTGATTTCAAAAACTTTCGGCATGTTAAAATATCCGGTGAGTATATAACTTTCCTTACCAAACGCACCGGTTTCAACACAACCGCTAGTCCCGCCGTTGCGTGCATCTTCAATTGTTTTCCCTTGCCTGAGTAATTCTTCCACAACGACATCAGCGTTGAAGACTGAGGGTTGACCCCATCCTTTCCTGATAATCCTGCATGCATGCTTCAGAAACTCATCAGGATTTTTACGACTCAGTTGTATGTTTGAACTTGGCTGAACGAGCCGCATTTCATCGATAACATCGAGGATAAGGTGGGTAACCTCATTGACACCGTCACTGCCATCGGCGCACAAGCCGCCGGTATTAATTGTCGCGAAATCGGTATATGTTGAGCTTTCGGCTGCCGTAACGCCGACCTTGGGCGGCGCGGGCTGGTTATTAAATTTTATCCAGAAGCACTGCAGCAGCTCCCGCGCCTGATCATGCGTGATTGTACCCTCGTTTATCCCCTGCTTATAAAATAGCAGTAGGTGTTGATCAAGCCGTCCCGGATTGAATGCATCCCACGGGTTTAGCTCTGTGATGACGCCAAGGTGTATGAACCAGTAATACTGCAAAGCTTCCCAGAATGTCCGGGGGGCATGTGCAGGTACAAGCTTGCATATATGTTCGATTTGGTACAACTCTTTTTTCCTTACCGGATCTTTTTCACTTTCTGCCAGTTTTTGAGCTGTTTCAGCATACCGGCGGCCTAATGTTATAATGGCATCGACGCATATGCTCATGGCTTTCAACTCTTCCTGCTTCGTATGTGCATCTGAATCGTTGAAGTAATCGAGGGACGCCAGCGCAGTTTCAATTTCCTTTTTAAAATCTAGCATTCCTTTTTTATAAATCTTACCATCGAGTACCGTATGTCCCGGCGCCCGTTGTTCCATGAACTCCGTAAAAATCCCGGCTTCGTACGCGTCTTTCCATGCATCCGTCATTTCGCTGAAAACCTTATCACGCATCGTTCTTCCTTGCCAGAAAGGAATAAAATCTTTTTCATATAGCTTCCGCGTATCATTATTTACCTTAAACGAAGTTCTTTCGCGGTCGTGTAAAATTTCCAAATCATTCAGACTGTGACAGCAAATTTCCGGATAAGTATACGTTGCTTTAGGCGCCGGACCGCGTTCCCCAACGATTAGCTCTCCAACGTTGATGCAGATTGCCTTGTTTTCCATTATCGTCTTAAATACCAGTGCACGTCTTATCGGTGCGGAGAGGAAATCCGTTTGCCTGTATGCATCTGTTACTAATGCAGCACGCTCGGCAGAGATGTAAGGGACTGCATTGATACTCTGTTCACGTAAAATTCGAACTCGTTCTGTCATCGTGGTCCTCGCATTTCTTATGTTTTCTTATCTATGAAAGATAGTCATGATATGTTCTGTTTATATATTTATTTTGATATCTTAGTACCGTTCTGTTTTTTTCACGATTTTTCAACTTCCACATTCTGTACATAATTCCGTAATTCTTCGGCGAATCTCTTCAACAGTTCCCCCGGCACAGCTTGTATATCTCCCATCGTATATTTTACTCCCAATCGGTCGTATTTTGAAATACCGGTCGTATGATACGGTAATATATGAATCTCATTGATATTTCTCATTGAAGCGACAAATTTGCCGATCGATCGGATTGCATCGAGGTCATCGTTCAAACCAGGAATAAGCGGCACGCGAACGATTATTTTCATACCCCACTCGACAAGTT
Organism: uncultured Chlorobiaceae bacterium; assembly: GCA_964353675.1. Taxonomy (GTDB): domain Bacteria; phylum Bacteroidota; class Ignavibacteria; order UBA10030; family SZUA-254; genus CAYGXH01. The sequence continues at coordinate 4,826 of CAYGXH010000088.1, read as the reverse complement.
TTCTGAGGTTTTGGTTTATGAGTTCCGTTGATACGCCCGTATATCTCGCATGTTTTACGCTATCGAGGCTTTTTATGTCATATAGAAACAGATTGGTGTAATCACTGGCTTGCCGGAGATTATGAGGGGATGTAAATCCGGAAGTATCGACAGCTGTATGGATATTTCGATCTTTACAGCCTTGTAGTAGAGAAATAAGAAATTCATGCTGGAGGAACGGTTCACCACCCGAAAATGTCACACCTCCCCCCGACTGATCAAAAAACACAACATCCTTGAGAACTTCATTCAGCACAAATTCTGTAGTTACCTCCTTACCTGCAAAACTACGTGCTTCGGTACGGCAGACATCTATGCACCATCCGCACCTCGTGCAATGTTCACGTTCCGTGACTACAGAATCGCCCTCCCAATGTACCGCATGGTTAGCGCAACCTTCAACGCAGGCACCGCAACGGATACAACGGTCCATGCGGAGAATAATTTCTTTCTCCTCTGATATTGATTCGGGATTATGACACCATCGGCATCGGAGAGGACACCCTTTAAGGAACACCGTTGTCCGGATGCCGGGTCCATCGTTGATGGAGAAACGTTGAATATTGAAAACAGTGCCGGATGGGGGTGCGGAAAGAATGGTCATTTGTCAATTGTCATTGGTCAATTGTACTTTGTACTTGGTAATTTGTACTTGGTACTTTGTAAAAAAAGAGCGTCATTGGTTATTGGCTTGCCCACCGATTTACCCGCCGGAGTCCCCACGGGACGTAGGCGGGAGTTTACCAGTTCATACCCGTAACGCAGGCGGGCTTGCCCGCCGTCTTTTTGGCGGGTCATTAAGCTTAGAGCGAACAGCATAGAGTTGTTTGCACTGAGTCGTGAGGAATGAGCAATGAGTCCTTTGAGCTACACTCTACGCTCTCTGCTCTAAACTCTATGCGCTTTGTACTCGGTACTTTGTACTTGATTCTTGCTTCTTGATTCTTCCTTCTTGCTTCTTGTTTCTCGTCTCTTGCTTCTTGTTAATCAATAAAAAGTCTGTTGGAGGCAAAATGTGGATCGCTTGTTAAATTTATGCCTAATTTCCTCAATCCGGCTTCATCGCCCGGTGTCGGGATGTGAGTTAAATGTGCATCGCATCCACGGAGGTCTTTTAATTTTTCGACGGCTATCTGCGCCGCAGGATTCACGGTCGCACTTATACTTAAAGCGACTAATGTTTCTTCGAGATCAAGACTCAGTACTTTACCCTTGAGTACATCCTTTTTAAGGCGGCCGATTGATTCCATGATGCTCGGAGGAAGCAGATGCATTGAATCAGGAAAATTCGCTAGTCTCTTTATTGAATTCAATACCATAGCAGAAGCGGCGTGCATCACAGGTGAATTTTTACCAGTTGCGATTACACCGTCGGGTAACTCCAAAGCCGCACCGCAAAAAACTCCTTCACTCCCTTTGCCATTTTTCTCAGCACTGCATGCGGCTTGTCGGGCAGGCATGACTACTTTTCTATCCTCCGGTTTTGTACTTAACTCCTCGAGCAGCAGTTCGACCCGCTGTGTAGTTTCTTTTTCGGTAAAGCCGATCGCATATTCACATGCGTAGCGGAAGTAACGACGTATTATTTCCTGTGTGGCGGACTCCTGAACAACAACGTCGTCAATAATTCCATATCCCGCCCGGTTGACACCCATATCTGTTGGAGATTTATAAAAAGATGTAGTTTTTGTTATTTTTTCGATGATTCTACGGAGGAGCGGGAATGCCTCGACGTCTCGGTTGTAGTTAATAGTCTTTTCATTGTATGCTTCAAGGTGAAACGGATCAATGACATTGTAATCCCGGATGTCGGCAGTAGCCGCCTCGTACGCAATATTAACGGGATGTTTTAACGGAAGATTCCATATGGGAAACGTTTCGAACTTTGCATAACCGGCATGAAGACCGCGGCGATATTCATGGTAAACCTGTGAAAGACATGTGGCAAGCTTCCCGCTATTTGGTCCGGGTCCCGTTACAACGACAATTGGTTTCTTCGTTTCAATGAATTGATTTGCACCATAACCTTCATCACTAACGATCAAATCAATATCAGTCGGATATCCTTTGGTGAACCGGTGGGTATAGGCAGCAATGCCTCTTCGCTCGAGTTTGTTCTTGAAGGCCGTTGCCGATGGTTCGCCGTTGAAGCGTGTTATGACTATAGCCGCCACTTGTATCCCTTGATCCCTCAAATCATCGATCAGCTTCAGAGCATCCGCATCGTATGTAATCCCAAAATCGGCACGAACCTTACGACGCTCGATATCACCGGCATAAATACATAAAACAACTTCAGCTTTATCTGCAAGTTCCTGCAATAATCGTATTTTCACATTAGGATCGAAACCGGGAAGTACCCGTGCTGCATGGTAGTCGTATAGGAGTTTCCCGCCAAACTCTAAATAAAGTTTATTATCAAATTTCTTTACGCGATCGAGGATAGCCGAAGTCTGCTCAGCCAGATACTTCTCGTTAGCAAATCCGATTTTCTGCATCGTTTAACTCGTTATATTCTTAATAATGTACTTTTTATTATCGCCTTATAAACACCGGCTGTGTGATCGCAAAATCACCTGTTGAGCTGATGACCTTTGCACGGACATATCCTTCGTCGCCTTTAAAATTGTATATCGATTTAAGTGAATAATCTTCACGAAGGATTGTTCCGCCTTTACCGATGAACAAGGTTGTGTACTTTGCATCGCCGCTAGGTGAAATTTCGACGGAATAGTCCGTCCCTGTGACGGTGACGTCTTTCAAAACAACTCCGATTGTCGCATAGAAATTCCCTTTCTGCAGCGATGAAATAATCGCCTGCTGTGTCAGCTCGGTTGAACGGACTATTATCCAGCCTCGCCCAGGATTCGATTTTTCGCTCGAAAATTCACCTGTGTAATCATGCGTATCATCCGAGATGATCCCATATAGGAGGTTTCCGTTCGTCAGGATTTTATCCCATATTTCTTCCATGCCCTGGACACCACCGGCAGTATAATTATTACACTCCTTGCAGACATTATAGATTTCCACCAGCGGGCAATTCTTTACGCGCGACAATACATCATCATTGAATGAGTAATGCCAATTGGGATGATTGATCTGCGCGATACCACCGGCTGTGTTGATCGCATCGATGTTATTCTGAAGCGTTTCGAGGATCGTCTTTCCATGCTGCGGCTTTACTAGCTGTTTTATTCCGATAGCGTTCAGGTGTACAGGTTTGCTCTCGGCTCGGTCGGTGACTTCTTCACCGGGGATGAGTATGAAATCATCATTTTTATCTGTATCAAGGTATTTGATATCAGTGATATAATCATGATCGGAGATAACAAGGAAATTGTAATTGTGGTCAAGATACCACCGCACGACACGTCGGGGCAATTCATTACCGTCCGAATTCGTTGTGTGGGTATGTGTGTTCCCTTTGTACCAGTGATATTCCTGTCCGAACACGATGCTCGTGGCCAGGGATATAAAGATTAAAGTTTGTGCAATTATTCTATTCATTGTGAATCCTCACTTTATATTTACTCACTAATCTATGCTTTTATTCCTTTTTAAAGATTAAACGCAGATACCTGCCCGCTACATGTAAACAAGCAACGGCAGGCGGGGGCGGGCGCAGAGATTATTATTCTGCGTTTCTTCACGCACTTTGCGACTCCACGTTTAATGTTATTTAATTATTTCACCTCAGTTACTTTTATGAGTACAACCCCGTGATACGGCACATCAGCTTCAAACTTATCATCGATGGTACCGATATCTTTCTGACGCCACACATCTCGTACCATGAATTTTCCCTTAATTCCAATATCCTTTCCTTTCAGGACGATCGTAGATTTCTTTGGCTGTAATTCCCATTGAAAATATTCAGACGGATTCTTATTACCGGAACCGGTATAGAACAATCCGACAGCCTTGGAACCATCCTCCATATCTTTCATCCATATCTGTTTCCCGTTTTCTTCAGAGATACGAGATGCTTGTTTTCCAAGGGGATCCTGATTGATTTCGATGACTTCATCATTCGTCAGCAGACTCAATGTGAACGGATCAATTCTGCTCATGTCACAACCGATGAGGAGCGGGGAAGCGAGAAGTGACCACAAACTGATGTGAGTATATTGTTCATCAGGAGAGAGCTTTGTCGGGTGGAGCTGAGGACCCCAGCCGACGAGTCCGACGACAAGCATATCAGGATCATTCCAGCGTCCGGGACCTGCGTACTTCTCATGCCCTGCCTGATTGAAACCGATGCCTGCCATACTCGACCAGGTATCGTTGATGTCTCCTGTGGTGCGCCAGCAATTACCTCCTACATCGGCGCCCCATTTCCATACATCACCCATGCCATACTGACACAGACTATAAACGATATCTCGGGGAACTTTATCAAGCGCGTCGCGCATGACCTGATATGGTTTCATCAATTCACCCAGACTCTCATCTTTCGCAATGCTTCCGTAGGAACACCAATCGTACTTTAGGTAATCGATTCCCCATTCAGCATATTGTTGCGCGTCTTGCATTTCGTACTGATAACTTGCTGTAAAGCCGGCGCATGTCAGTGGACCGGGGCCCGAATAAATGCCGAGCTTCAATCCTTTACCGTGAACATAATCACCGAGTGCCTTCATATCGGGGAATTTTTTATTCGTGGTTATTATCCCTTTTTCATCCCGTTGATCACCCTGTAATTCCGGTTCCTTCGCACCCGGTTTGATCTCCCAGCAATCGTCTATATTGATGTACGACCATCCATGATTTATGCGTCCCGAACT
>CAYGXH010000087.1:0-9149 GCA_964353675.1 uncultured Chlorobiaceae bacterium | reverse complement strand
GTATATGTGACATTCGATGTGGATGCTTTTGATCCATCCATCATGCCAGCAACCGGAACGCCGGAGCCAAATGGATTACTCTGGCCTGAGACTGTGGCTCTCCTCAAGAAACTCAGCCGCAGGAAAAAGGTGGTCGGTTGTGATATAGTGGAACTCGCTCCGATTGCCGGGCTCCATCATGCGGATGCGACTGCCGCGAAACTTGTATCAAAGATGATTAACTACTTCGTCAGATGAAGCTGTCGTTCGGGCACACCCCATACGAGCAAGGAGTATGCAATGAAAAATAATCCTGAAACATACCGGAAAGAACTACCTCCTTCGGAAGAACTCGTGTATGAGAGTCTCAAGAACTGTTACGATCCCGAAATCCCCATAAATATTATCGACCTAGGTCTCGTGTACAGCGTTACAATCACAGGAGACCGTGTCGAAGTCACAATGACGCTCACAACACCGGGCTGCGGCATGGGTGGATATATCGCTAATCAGGTTCGCGAGAGACTACTGACCATCCCCGGCGTCTACGAAGCAGAAGTGAAGATAGTATGGGAACCAAAATGGGAGCAGTCGATGATCACACCGGAAGGACGGAAAAAACTCGGATTGAATTCCTGATTTACCCCCATTTTTATCTGTAAAATATATTTCTCTTATAAAACGGAATCACAATTATCTTTTTCCCACGGCTTACACGTGGAATCGAAACAGGATCACATCCCCATCCTCAACAGTATAATCGTGCCCGTGCACTGCAAATCGGCCCTGCTCCTTCACTGCATGTTCTGAACCGCATGAAATCAGATCGGAATATTTTATAACCTCCGCACGGATAAATCCTCTTTCAAAATCGCTGTGAATGACGCCGGCAGCCTGCGGCGCTTTTGTTCCGCGGGGGATAGTCCATGCACGGAGTTCCTTTTCATTATGAGTGAAAAAGGTAATGAGATGCAGTAATTCATAGCCCCCGTGGATTACCTTATCCAGGCCGGATTCGGATAATCCGAGGTCACGCAGAAATTCTTCCCTTTCATCGTACGACATTGACGCAATCTCAGCTTCCATATCGGCATCGATGACGACAATCGTCGCCCCCGTACGGGTGGTAATTTCCTTTACGATGCTGATGTGCTGATTTCCCTTCAGGAGACCGTCTTCGTCTACGTTGGCAATGAACATGACCGGTTTTTCTGTCAGAAGGTGCAGATCACGGAAGAGTTCTTTTTCATCTTCGTGCAGTGTAAATGAACCGACACTCTTTCCCGCTGAAAGGTGTGCCCTCAGCCTTTCATAGAAACCGACCTCCTGTTTAAGTTTTTTCTCACCGCTCTTCGATTTTTTTTCCGCTTCATGGAACCTGCGTTCGACTGTTTCCAGATCCTTCAGCAGAAGCTCCGTTTCGACAATCCCGACATCACGCTGAGGATCCACGGTCCCTTCAACGTGCATCACGTCATCATTACGAAAACAGCGGACTACATGGGCAATAGCATCAACTTCGCGGATGTGAGCGAGGAATTGATTCCCGAGTCCTTCTCCCCTGCTGGCGTTTTTCACCAGACCGGCAATATCCACGAATTCGATCGTAGTCGGCATTACAGACGGGGGTTTGAAAATGGTTTCGAGTTTTTTGAGACGGTCATCGGGAACGGCGACGACGCCGACCTGCGGATCTATTGTCGTAAAAGGATAATTTGCAACCCGTGCGCCCGCCGCAGTGATTGCATTGAAGAGGGTCGACTTCCCCACATTAGGAAGTCCTACAATACCACATCGAAATCCCATTGGTGAAAGGGTACGCTTTTAAGTGAGAATACTATTTGAAGGAATCTACAGAAAAACAGGAAAGAATTCAACTCGGCCGGCTACAGACCGCCTGCTAGGATTTCATACTTTCGGCGGAGGCGGACGACATTTCATAGGTACCGGAGAATTTCAGCGTTCCGCCGTTTAACTGACGACGTATGACCATAAGCTCCTTCAGATGCACGTCAAGTTTATCGAGACTGTTTATTAGCAAACGGAAGTAAGTTTCCTTTTTATCCTCCGGAACATCAGTCTTCTCGAGGTAGTAAACGGCGAGTCTCACCACGCTCAACGGATTATTTATATCGTGCATGAGGTTGGAAAGTGATTTATTGATGTTCCTTACCCGATTGTGCAGTACATCGTATTCCCGTGCCTTGCGCTTGCGCATCGTATGTTCGATAATACTCATGAAAGTCCACGATGAAAGCGGAGTTTCCAGTTCAACTGAGTTCACTACGCCGTCGATTCCCGCATCCCTCATTTTTCTTGAGATTCCCGGTTCACTTACCTTCGAAAGAAGGAAAATCGGCACTACAGTACTGCGAGATCGGAAATCCCGGGCGAGACGAATGATTACAGCCGCCGGAATTGTTTCAGTGAAGAGGAGAAGATCAAGTTGATTCGCTATATCCTGAAATATCATTTCAGCATTCTTCACCCCGACGGGATTGACAATAAATTTCCCTGAATATAAATTTAGGAGTTTCCTCTTCAGGGCGAGGGCGGAATTCTCGCATGTATCAACTAAAAGGACTCGGAATGATTTCATGGTGGATTACTAATGAGTTCTTAAATCAATTAACAGACGTTAGGGAGCTTTTTATTTTTTTGGGCGAAGTTGCGCTGTTCATGAGCGTCTTAAGCGACTGACGCAGTTCGGTCAGACTTCTTCCCTTTTCCCAAACCTGATCCGTCACGGAACACGAGAGTTTCTGCCGCACATCGTCGTCGATGTATCCTGACACAATGACGATTTTCATGTGAGCATCTTTCTTCCTCGATCTGAGCAGTTCCAGAACCTGGAAGCCGTCAATCTTTGGCATCCGGAGATCAAGGAGGACAACATTCGGTTTTTTCTCACCGATGAGGAGCAATGCCTCATACCCGTCGTCTGTGATAATGACATTGCTGTTCGGGTACTCGAGGTAGATCGCCTCTTTCATGAAGTGGGAAAAGATCGGATCATCATCCACGATCAGAAATAATGTCTGGCGCTCATCGACGCAGTTAAACGGTACATCAAGACCGGATCTCAGAATAAATTCTTGCAGATCGCCTGGCCAGACTCTGTAGTGCCCGCCGTATGTAGTGAATGCCTTCATTGCATCCCGGTATATCCAGTTGAGCACTGTCTTTTTACTGACCTGGCATATCTTTGCCACAAGACCAACATTGAGCGGCTTGCGGTAAACGATCGCGCTCTTGAGACCGGTCGGACTCTGACGGTATTCAACCATGGTATGCCTTTAGATTGTGAAAAGAACTATGTATAATGTAATGGAGTCGGAAAAAATGGTGGGTGATTATCGTCACGAATCCGGAAATAAGTAGGAGAGGTATAGCTTGGGGAAATATCCCCCATCGGTTGAAAATTAGAGGTTTTTTATTACCCGGATGACCTTCCAGATAAATGCCACATCACGCTTCCGAACCGTTACCGGCTCGAAACTCGTGTTGAGCGGAATAAGGTGTACATAATCCGCATCGATTTTAATCTTTTTCAGGACATCCTCATCATTAACACGAATAACGCAAATGTCGCCGTTCCGCACTTCCTGCCGCGGGCTTACGACCACAATGTCCCCGTCTTCAATCCTGGGAGCCATACTCTTCCCCCTCACGACGAGGGCAAATGCGTTATCATCCTTGAGATTATCGACGGTGATATATTTTTCGACATATTCGGGATGGAAAAGGACGGCAGTTCTACCCGCCGGAACTGAAGATAGGAGAGGGATCTTCACCAGCGATACCTTTCGGAGGAGCATTTCGGTATCTATCGGAATCACTTTACCGTGCGGACGGGGTTCAGGGTACATTTTTCCATCACCAGTAAGGAGCCATTCAGGTCGGACACCGGTGATACGTGCGATCCGTAAAAGGTAATTGCCGTCAGGCACCTGTTCCCCTTTCTCCCAACGCTGTAGCGTCCTCACCACTACACCGATCTTGCCGGCAAGTGTCTTTTGGTCGAATATCTTATTTTCCCGCGCAAGCCGGATTCTGTCGCCAAACGGTGTTTTCATCATGTATATCCTCCAATAACGTCATTTATGTCATTGATATTTTCATTAAACGACATTAATGTCTTATAGAGTAATATAAACAATTCCGATCTTGATGTCAAGCACGGAAGGCGATCCAACTCCTTATCTAGCGGGGGAGCGTAATACCTTTACCGATAAGTGACTCGCGAACGATTTCCACCGCCCCCCGCAGAGGCATTTCAAGCCGGATACCCGATTGATGAATGATATCTTCCAATGTACCTTGTTTACTCTCCAGCCAGAGGAGGATGGAGTATCCGAGTCGGATGCGATCATTCGGCTCTCGCGTTGCAACAGCTTCGACAGCCGAATAGACTATCTTTTCAATAGAATTGTCAGGAAACTGATGTATTCGTGAAGGTGCCTTTGTTGTCATATAGGATTGCTGAAATATTATTGATTTATGTTATGCATTAAAATTGTAAGAAATTGCATTGAGAAATACAAGGAAGCTTAGAGCAGAGAGCGAAGAGCAGAGAGCATGGAGCGTGGAGTCTAAATCAGCAGGGATTACTTTTCTGCTGCGAGTTCCTTTGAATTCCGGGCTGGTGTTGGAAATATCCTGAGGTAGTAATCGCCCGTCGTTGATTCTTCAGCCAGTAAACCGATGTCACGATCCCAGACCTCATACTCATGCACGAGGCGTGCTATCTCATCGACGAGAATGTCTGTCATGTGAATCCCGACGTATTTCTTCTTCTCACCCTTGTATGCACTGCTCAGGAGCGGAATTAAGAATTTTGGAAGATTTTTTGTCTGTTGATCAGTTGTTCGGGGTCCCCCAAACTCAAAAACAGGGATTGCAGGCTGGAGATTCCCCGTTACTACGCCTTCCCAGTGGAATGGCGTCATGCTGGACGAATATTGACTCGAATAGATCTGGCGTATAACAGGTCGAAGAGGAATACGGTGCACCTGAATTGGTTCATCCAATCCATCATCGTCATCATCGGTCTGACCCGAATCGGGAATTGCTGTGTTGCGGTATTTCATATCAGCTGCGACAGCGGGTGGTTGTGCGATGATCCGAGTTAAAACAGAATTCTTTTTCCCTTTCCGTTTCCCTTCCTGCCCTCTGATACCTCTATCCTGTGAAGTATCGTACAGCTGAATTGAGGCGAGTTGTTTTTGTTTATTGAGCAGGTCGATCCAATTGCCGATTCGTACGTCAATTGTATCCGCTGTATTCTTTTTCTCATCGAACGAAACAATTTTGTAAGTATTGTTGCCCGTCGGTGGGAAAAAGAGGCGATGTGCAGAATCGACCTTGATGACACGCGGTGAGACCAATCCGAATCCCCGGTTCACGTAATGAGAGACTTTCTTCCCGGTTAATTCCAGTGCTTTATCGAATGCCGCAAAGAGCTTCGGATATTCTGAGGGATTTTCACGGACCTTTTTAGAGAGTTCCACGTACAGCCAATGGCCAAAACCGATACTGTCGTTTGAAAATATCCCCTGATGATTCCAACCGCCGGAAAGCCGCGCATAACCGGAATCGTACATGGCAAGTCCGCAGTTGTACCCTGCCACCTTTAGGGAATCCCGGAAACCGAGGCTCAATTGCGATATTCCCCACTGGTAATCCGTTGTTCTCCCGTTACTGACGATGATATCGGTCATATTAATCGGGAAAGGATACCAATCCTGGTTATAGCAGTGAAGAGAAACCGCCACGTGTGTCAGGCTCGAGATCAATTCATGCCACTTCTGGAATATACTCGCCGGCACGCGGCCGATATCGGCCGTGAATTTCTTAGGAACGGCATTTTTACTGGTACCCGCGATGAGAAGCCATTCTGCGCCCAGATGACTGAATAAACTTGTACCAATGTGCAGCGCGTGAGGATCATCGAGGGGATGATTGATGTGAATGTGCAATCGTTTCTTATGCTGCCGGTTGTATATATATGTCCCCCATCCTTTTACAATCGGATACTTTTCCTTAATGACATCGAATGAGGAACCTTTTGAATCTTTGTATACAATTAATTCATAGTTGTACTTTTCCAGAATACTACCACAACTGTCATACAAACCCTTACGGAAAAACGAGTATGCTGTTGAAAAACCGGCGTAGGCGTCTTCATCGGGGATTTCATAGATACCACTCTGGGCTTTGGGCGCAGAGGTCATCCAGGAATATATAAATTGAGCAAAAGAATCCCCACTTGTTTTCTGTCCCGCCGCTTCAACCGCGAGTAGTACAGTGAAGAGAAAGATATATATAATCGAGAATTTTAAAACTCGATGCCGCAAAATGATTCCGTATTATTAATGTATTACCGGTTTATAAGAAGAGCCGCATCCCAAATCTTACTCTAAGGTAATACAATAGGTAGCCAAAGTCAATAATCTAAATCACAAAACCCTGACGTCTTGAGAAATGAACAGAAATGCACCTAAAAATAGACAAAACAGGTGTATTTTACTCGATTTTTCGTAAATATGGCAGTTTATATTATGGCATATGATTTGATAAATGTATTGGTAGAAGTTTTAATCTGAACATCAGAAAGGATCAAATCATGAAACGGATACTCTTCAGCGCAATCTTCCTCCTCGTACTCAACATCGGAGGAGAAGCGAAAGGCAACTTCCAGGTATCAATTGGCTTTAACGCATTCTATACAACACTGTCCCCGTATGGTGAATGGATAGAATCTGATTTCGGCTATGCGTGGCGGCCTATGCGTGTTATGCACGGCTGGAGACCATACCTCCATGGAAGATGGGCCTGGACCAACTACGGATGGTACTGGGTATCCAGCGAACCATTTGGCTGGGCAACGTTCCACTACGGTCGGTGGTACTATGACGACTACTACGGCTGGATATGGATTCCCGATTACGATTGGGGTCCCGGGTGGGTTGAATGGTGCTACAACGACAGCTATATAGGATGGGCACCTCTGTCGCCGTATGCTCATTTCGGCATCAACATCGGAATCACTTTTATCGATCACTGGGTAACGCCTGTTCACTATTGGAATTTCACCCATGGACGCCACTTCACGTCATCGAGGCTCCATGACTATATACAGTCCCCCGAACAGAACAGGCGTATTATCGGCAACACACGCAGCGGCGGAGGTATTAGAAGTGAAGACAACCGGATCGTTAATCACGGAATAGACGTTGATCGGATTGAGCGGCAGACAAATACAAGAATCCGGCGAGTCGATGTCGTTGAAAGAGAACGCGGACAGCAGGAACGAATTGTCAGGGAAAGTGGTCAGGATCGTATTGAGGCGTACAAACCGCGTATTGAAAGAGACGCCCGGGATAATCAACTGAGACCGCCGGTGGTATCACAGGAGAAACGTGAACGAACAACCGGAACGGCCCCACGAGTCAGAGATACGGATCGTCAGCGCACCCCCGATACGGAGCTTCCCGAACGAAATACGGATCGAAAACTCGAGAGAGCAATTCCGAGAAGCTCGGAAAATGAACGTGAAAAGATCCGCACTGATATCCAGCGAAGGCAGGATATACAACGTCAGGAATCACAGCAACGTCAGGAAAAACAGCGGGAAACATTTGAAAGGCGGAAAACAGAACAACGCCAGCAAATCGATAATAGAAGCAGGCAAATCCCCCGGTATGAGCGTGTAGAGCCTTCAAAGAAAGAAGGTCGTAAAGTTGCGCCTCAGGAACGGACGCAAAAACCTTCCCGCCAAGCACAGCCGCGCAGCGGGCGACGACCGTAAGGAAACATTTTTATCAAGGCGGCTTTCAGCCGCCTTTTTTTATATACTAAACCAGTAATTTACTTTCAATTCAATCCCATTTGCAGGAGTAAGATCAAAAGCTCCGCGAAGGTCCTCGCCAAAACTTGTAAAGTAATTATGACTTCCACCGTCGGAACGCGCCTGCGACCAAACAAGATAGAGCGTGCTGCCCGTGATATATTCCCACCTCAGAACAACATTCAGCGCAAATGACCCTTCATTGAAATCTTTATTCTCAGTGAGAATTACTGGAATAAATTCGGATGTTCCAAACAGCTGACGAAAATTATCATAATGTCCCTTGGCTAGAAAGAGCTGTCCATATAATTGCAGCGTCAATTCACGGGTAAAGGTAATTGTACTCCGGAGCGTTATATCGTGACTGATTGTGTTTCTGTCGCCGAAGATCGAATAATTATCAAGATTCGTTACCCACGATTCTTCACGCTCCGTCCTTAGATAGGCGTATTCACAATTCCAATTCATCCACGGAAATGGCTTCACCTCGATACCAATTTCCGTATTGTAAGATCGTTTCTCCTTGACATCAAATCCGAACGATTGGTCGAAAGATACAATGACGTTCTCACGTCCATCGGTTTCTACTGCAGCCCCGAACCTGTACGAAGACGGTTTCCTATACAAACCCAATCCGCGCGTTTCTCGATCATCGTATTTTCCGATATCATAACTTCCTGCGATTTCTGCGCCCCAGTAATTTGAAAAAAGGCCGGATGACTCCAGCTGGATACTGCGTCCGATATTCGCTCCGTCAAAATTATCGCGTTCATGCATGCCGAATTCGATTCTATAATTACGGAGGAGCTTTGCCGGGACGTCCTCTTTGTACGTGCATGAACCGGTTGCGCCGTAATCGTTGGGACGCATGAAAAATCCGAGGTCGTTGACGTTATACCGCTTGGATGTAAAATCCGTCGACAGCGACCATAACCAGTGCTCACCGGCATTTTTGCCGAACGAAATCTTTCCTGCAGAACCAGTCCTCCTCTCGCCCGTACGGTTTGTTGTATGGGTGAATGCCAAAAAGCCATCGAGGCGATACATGTTGTCGCTGAATTTTATATCCCAGTCGTAACCGTTCGCAAAAGCGGGATTTCGTGTATGCTGCGCCACCGACGTGAACATCGTGCCGACATTTGAATTTTTCAATATATCCTGTTTCAGTCGAAGAACGTTGTAATATGCGAACGGCGCGACTGTTGCGGTACTCTTCCCGCCTAAACTGTCGATCAGTTCGACTTCTTCACGCTCGGTGAATGCTTCCAGAATACCCACAGAAAGTCCGCCCTGCGTCTTCCCGGTTATTTTTGCCGCTCCC
>CAYGXH010000086.1:0-9200 GCA_964353675.1 uncultured Chlorobiaceae bacterium | reverse complement strand
TTAGTCAGAAATCGGAATTCTGAGAATTCTTTTCCAAACTATTGTGAACACGCCCAAAAGTTCGTATATTTGTACGTCCTGAGAGATATAATTCAGGAAATCGATTTGTTTTTCCACGCCCCCGTAGCTCAGTATGGATAGAGCAGCGGTTTCCTAAACCGTTTGTCGGAGGTTCGAGTCCTCTCGGGGGTACAGATTCGAACGAAAAAAATAATAGAAATTGAAGACTCCCGGGCTTAGCAGGTTTCTCCCGTCTTCCGACGGGATCCTCAAATTAACAAATAAGTTAACTTCGTTAACATATGTTAATTTGGGACTAAACCGTTTGTCGGAGGGGAGTTTATCCCGCTAGAGTGAAACGAAAGCGGGAAGTCCTCTCGGGGGTACAGGGGAAGAGGGGGTAGTCAATAGTCATTGGTCAGTTGTCATTGGTTTACCCGCCGACCTGCCCGCCGCAGTGAAACGAAGGCGGGAGCTCCTTCTTTTGGAGCGCAGGCGGGTCATTAGTTCTTTGTACTTGGTACTCTGTACTTTGTAAGATATCAATTGTAATTGGTACTTTGCAATTGGTACTTTGTCATTAATCAAAGAACGTAAGTCAAAACAAAGTACTAAGTACAAAGAACAAAGTACAAAACGCAAAGTTATATCCTTAAAGATCTCAGTGCTCATTGTTCTACGCTCTATCCTATTATTCATTCTATTATTCAATAAAATAAGCTTTATTAAATGCGATTAAGTAAAAATTTTATACCGACACTGAAAGAAACACCCTCGGATGCGCTAATTCCGAGCCACCAACTCATGCTCCGAGCAGGAATGATCCGACCGCTCGGTGCGGGCGTCTATTCTTTCCTGCCGCTCGGCTACCGCATCATGAAAAAGGTCATGGATATCATCCGCGATGAAATGGATGCCATCGGCGGACAGGAATTTCACCTCCCTGCATTGAATCCGATCGAGCTTTGGGAAGAAACGGGACGCGTAAAAGCTTTCGGCGATACTATGTTCCATATAAAAAATCGACCCCTGGTTCTCGCGCCAACCCACGAGGAGGTAATTACACTCATTGCGAAAAATCATATAAATTCGTACCGCGATTTACCTCAAATCTGGTATCAGATTCAAATGAAATTCCGCAATGAACCGAGGCCACGTTCGGGCGTCATCCGAGGACGTCAGTTCATTATGAAAGACTCCTACACACTGGATGCTACATGGGAAGGACTCAATAAGAGCTACGAACTCCATGCCGAGGCATACAAGAAAATTTTCACAAGAGCGGGCTTGAATTTCTTCATCGTCGGAGCTTCAAGCGGTGCAATGGGCGGGAGCGCCTCACAGGAGTTCATGATCGAATCTGAAGCCGGGGAGGATACATGCGCAGTATGCAGTAAATGCGGCTACGCTGCAAATCTCGAAGTTGCTTCCTCTAACATGCCCAAAGCAGTCCGTTCGGATGATAACAATCCTATGGAAGAAATCCATACACCGAATGTAGGCACCATCGACGAACTAAAGGAGTTCCTAAAGGTCGATGAACAGTTGCTGGCAAAATCCCTCGTCTATATGAAGGACAAAACTCCGGTGCTGATCCTCATGATGGGAAACGACCAGCTTAATGAATCGAAACTATTATCTGTCCTCGGTGAAGGTGTCAGACCAACCCAGCAGGAAGAACTGCTTACACTTACCGGAGCTAACGCCGGCTCCATCGGGCCGGTCGGACTTAAAGGATTCACCATCATCGCCGATAAGAGACTCGAAGGCGCCAGCAACCTCGTCAGCGGAGCGAATAAGAATGATTACCATATCAAGAATATAGATCTCCGGAGAGATGCGGCAATTTCGGGTTATCACGACTTGCGTACCGTCGAGGATGGCGAACCGTGTCCAAAGTGCGATACACCGCTCAGGATCGTCAATGCCATTGAACTCGGACACATTTTTAAACTTGGAACGAAGTACGCCGACGCACTCCACGCGTATTACCTCGATGAAAAAGGAAAAGAAAAACCGATCATCATGGGAAGTTACGGCATTGGCGTAGAACGTATAATGGCATGTCACATTGAACAAAGTCATGATAAATTCGGCATAATCTGGGGAAAGTCGCTTGCACCATACCACGTGCATATGATGTGTGTGAATGCCAATAACGAAAAAGTGGTTGCCGTCGCCGAACATCTGTACACAAAGCTTCAGGAATCTATGATCGATGTTCTCTACGATGATCGTAATGACGTTACGCCCGGGTTCAAATTCAAGGATGCGGATCTTCTCGGCATGCCGCTCCAGATCATCGTCGGTGAAAAAAATATCACCTCAGGTAAAGTCGAGTTCAAGGAACGAAAAAGTGGGAAACGGGAACTGGTTGAAATAGGAAAAGTTGTTCAGTTTGTGGAGAAGTACATCGAGTCATAAATTCTGAGCATCGTACTGCAAATCGGTGTTCGGCAATGCGTCGCTGCTTCAGCGGAGGATTACAATTAGGTTGGTTTGGGTGCTAGAATTCTTGGTATTTAAACGGCGGCAGAGCTCACTCGTAATGGGTCCGCATCCGAATGACTTTTACGATGTGACGATCTTCAAGTACCTGATAGATGAGACGATGTTGGATATTGATGCGGCGAGAATATGCTCCGGTTAGATCGCCTACAAGCTTCTCGTACCGTGGGGGAGTTTTGAACGGATTGACTTCGAGTACTTTAAGGAGTTCTTCAGCTTTTGACTTCAATCCGGCAGCCGCAAGCTTTTTGGCGTCTTTTTGAGCCTGCTTGGTGTAGACAAGTGTCCACTTCACCAAGAAAGCTCCGCAGAGCACTTCTCTACTGGTGTCTTTAGTCCCCGAACAATCGATTCACGCATCTTCGGAATAGATAGCAGGTACAATGTCTCCTCGATTGCATGCCAGTCATCAACGGAAATGAGAACTGCTGCGTTCTTCTTTCCAATAATGTGGATGGGTTCGTGGGACTTCTCAGACTCGGCCAGAAGTTCTGAAACTTTGGCTTTTCGTGCTTCAACTGTTCTCATAGCTTTTTCTTTCACTAATTAAATATAATATACTCATTTGACCGGGGACAATCAACTTCGCATTACCGCTATCAAACGTAGGATAACAACTTTATCTAAACGAACATACAACGTGACGACCACGTAACAAAGAACCGGATTGAAACCAGCTCTTTTTTATTGTTTTTCATTTGAATATTTTTATCTTTGTGCATCATGTCTGAATTCATCCATCTCCATAATCATTCACATTACAGTCTCCTCGACGGAGCCGCAACAATAGACGGGCTTGTCCAGGCAGCGGTTGATAACAAGATGCCGGCCGTCGCTCTCACCGATCACGGTGTCATGTTCGGTATAATCGAATTCTTCCGCAGTGCAAAAAAGGCCGGCATCAAGCCGATCATCGGCTGTGAGATGTACATCGTAGTGGCCGGTTCCCGGTTCGACAAAGAGGTGAATGGAAAGAGTGTCAGACAAGGACAGGGAAGAGGCATCTACGCCCACCTCGTTCTCCTCGCGAAAAACATGACAGGATACCGTAACCTTATAAAATTGTGCAGTTTAGGACATCTTGAGGGTTTTTACTATAAGCCACGGATCGACCTTGAACTGTTACAAAGACATTCCGAAGGATTAATTGCGCTCTCTGCATGTCCGAATGGGGTTGTTGCTCATCATCTGGTCAACGGTCGTCCCGAAGCGGCCAGAAAGGAAGCAACAATATTCAGAGATATTTTTGGGGGTGATTTTTATCTCGAGATACAGAATCACGGATTGGAAAAGGAAAAACCGATACTCGCCGGCATGCCCGGAATCTCCCGGGAATTGAATATCCCACTAGTTGCGACGAACGACATCCACTACATTAAACCGGAACATGCAATAGCACATAACGTCCTTTTAATGATCCCCGATGCATCGGCTTCAAATACCACAGATTATCACGACCTTCGCTACAAGACCAACCAGCTGTACTTCAAGTCGTCCGATGAAATGGCCGCCGCGTTCAGGGAATTTCCCGAAGCGATCGCCGCAACGCTCGAAATAACGGAGAAGATCGAACAGTATAGTCTCGAACCGGCCAAACCTCACATGCCTGCCTTCCCAATTCCTCACGATGCCGGGGTGCTGACCCATGATGAATACCTCGATAAGCTCGCGCACGAAGGCGTTAATATGCGTTATCCCGTAATCACGCCGGAAATTGAAGAACGGATGGCTCACGAACTCCGCGTCATCAAGGGAATGGGTTATGCCGGTTACTTTCTAATCACTCATGATTTTATCAACAATGCGAGAAAGTCGGGCGTTGTCGTCGGTCCCGGACGGGGTAGCGCAGCCGGGAGTATTGTTTCGTACTCACTTGGCATTACGAACGTTGATCCGCTGAAGTACGGTCTGCTCTTCGAGCGTTTTCTGAATCCCGACCGTGTAAGCATGCCCGATATTGACATCGATTTTTCCGATACCAAGCGCGATCGGGTCATCGAGTATGTAAAGGATAAATACGGCGCTGATTCGGTTTCACAGATCATAACGTTCGGAACACTTTCCTCAAGAGCTGTTTTGAAGGACGTCGGCAGGGTGTTGGGTGTTCCGCTGAATATAATCGAGTCGATAACGAAACAGATACCTGTTATCCAGGGTAAAGTAACACCGCTTGCCGAGGTGCTCGAAACGAATCCGGAGCTGGCGTGGGTGAAA
Organism: uncultured Chlorobiaceae bacterium; assembly: GCA_964353675.1. Classification (GTDB taxonomy): domain Bacteria; phylum Bacteroidota; class Ignavibacteria; order UBA10030; family SZUA-254; genus CAYGXH01. The sequence continues at coordinate 4,478 of CAYGXH010000086.1, read as the reverse complement.
AAGAGCGACGATGAAAAAATCCAGGAAATGATCGAAATATCGCTGGTTCTCGAGGGGATGAACCGGAATGCATCGACTCACGCCGCCGGTATTGTCATTACACCGGGACCGCTCATCGATTTTGTGCCGCTCTACAAAACACCACAAACTGAATTAATGACCCAGTACAATATGATCGATCTTGAAAAGATCGGACTTCTCAAGATGGATTTTCTGGGTCTTCGTACACTCACCGTCATTGAAAATACACTCGGTCTTATCGAGGAACTGCACGGTATCACCATTGATATATCAAAAATTCCCGAAGAGGATCCGGAAACTTACGCACTTTTTACACATGGTCATACAGTCGGTGTTTTCCAGTTTGAATCATCGGGCATGCAGGACTGGCTCCGGAAGCTGAAACCGAACTCCATCAGCGATCTGGTTGCAATGAACGCTCTTTACCGGCCAGGTCCGATGGAAATGATAGGTGATTTCATCAGACGCAAGCAGGGAGCGAAGCTTGAATACATTCACCCACGGCTTGAACCGATATTGAAGGAAACGTACGGAATAATCGTGTACCAGGAACAGGTAATCAGGATCGCAAGCGATGTCGCGGGATTTACGCTCGCAAAAGCCGATCTTATGCGGCGTGCTATGGGGAAGAAAGACAAAGACCTGATGGCGAAACAGAAGACTGAGTTCATCGATGGCGCTCTGCGGAACGGATTCAGCAAGAAGGCCGCCGGCGAAATATTCGACATGATTCAGAAGTTTGCCTCATACGGTTTCAACAAATCGCACAGCGTTGCATACTCCGTGCTTGCCTACCAGACCGCATACCTCAAAGCACACTACCCGTCTGAGTTCATGGCGGCAACCATTTCTGCCGAAATTGGCGACACCGATTACGTCGTACAGCTGATCGAGGAATGCCGGCGGATGAACATAAACGTGCTCCCGCCCGACGTAAATGAAAGCAAAGTCAAATTTGTTATTGCTCCGACCGGGATACGGTTCGGTCTGAGCGCAATCAAGAATGTCGGTGTCAGCGCAGTTGAAGATATAATTGAAGCGCGCAAACGAGGCGGTCCATTCAGCAACATCTTCGACCTTTGCACACGTGTCGACCTGCGCCTCGTAAACAAAAAGACGCTCGAAGGTCTGGTACAGTCGGGCGCCATGGACGGTCTCCATAAGAATCGTGCGCGGCTCTTTGAAGCAATTGAAAAAGCTATACAGTCCGGGCAGAGTAAAAAGAATCATATTTCCCGTGGTCAATCATCCCTCTTTGAAATCCCGAATCAAAAAACAATCGTTGAAAATTATCCTCCGCTCCCAGATATTCCCGAATGGAATGAGCGGGAAAAACTTTCCAGGGAAAAAGCGGTGCTGGGATTCTACCTCTCAGGACACCCCCTCAAAAAACATGAAAAGGTCGTCGAAGCATTCACGACAACTCGCCTCGGTAATTCTACATCGGTCAAGGACGGAACCGTGGTTCGGACGGCCGGCATCATCTCTTCAGTGAAGAAGAAGGTCGACAAGAAGGGGCAGATGATGGCGTTTATTTCCATCGAAGATTTTACAGGCCGTGCTGAGTGCATTGTCTTCTCCGATGCATACAAGCAGTACCAGAGCATCCTGAACAATGATGCGATGATCATGGTTGTTGGAAATGCCGAACATACAGGCGAATCGCTCCGTATCATCGTCAAGGAAATAATACCGCTGGAGAACGTAAAGGAAAAATTCACCAAGAACGTTGTCCTTGCCGTGAGAGTTAAATCGGTGAATGACCAGTCGATAGGCGCTTTGAAGCGCATAGTTGAACGTCATCAGGGGAAGTATCCGTGCATCTTCAATGTCATACATGAAGAAACTGAAGAGTCTTTACTGCTCCAGGCAACCAACTTTGGCGTCGATCTTAGCGACGATTTTGTATCGGAGGTGGAAAATATTCTTGGTCCCTCGTCGGTTAGATTTTCTCCGTAGATTTTCGTATTTTATCTGTGAAGCCGGGAGGAATATTTGTTTATAATCATAAGGATTCTCTGATGAAACCAATTGTTGTTAATGATGCAAATTTTGAAAATGAAGTATTAAAGGCAAACACACCGGTTCTTGTGGATTTCTGGGCGATCTGGTGCGGGCCGTGTAAAATGATAGCGCCGACCATCGAAGAGATTGCGGCGGAGTACGACGGGAAACTGAAAGTTGCAAAGATGGATGTGGATTCAAATCCGACTACGTCAATGAAATTCGGAATCAGAAGTATACCGACTCTGTTGATATTTAAGGAGGGACAGGTTGTCGAGCAGATGGTCGGAGCGGTCAATAAACGCCACCTCGTCGACAAAATCACCCTCCACCTAAGTTAAATCCATAGTCTAAAAAAAATCGCAGAGACGCTAAGTACGCAAAGAGCTCAAACTACTTTGCGTTTTCTCTTCGTTCTTTGCGCCTTTACGTTTTATTTGTCGACCTTATTTGTTCCTCATACCCTTTTTCCATATATTTCAAACGTTTCTCTGAGAATATCTTAATTGAAATTTTTTTAAAATGTCTAAACGCCATATCCATCAGTAAACTGCATGAAGTATCCTAAACGCACACATACTTGCGGAGAACTGCGAAGCCGGGATGCAGGCAAAGCTGTGACACTGACGGGCTGGGTTGATTCTGTCAGGAATCTTGGCGGGGTGATTTTCATCATTGTCCGCGACCGCTACGGAAAAACTCAGGCTGTCTTTAATCCGCAGAATGATCAGAATCTTCACGATTCTGCCGCAGGCCTGCACAGCGAAGATGTAATTTCACTAAGCGGAAAGGTCGCCCGCAGGCCGGATGGGATGGTGAATCCTTCGATGCCGACCGGCGAAATCGACATTATTAGTGAAAGTCTCACAATCCTCAGCAGAGCCGATGTGCCGCCCTTCAGTATTATCGATGACGTGAGCGCCAGCGAAGAACTGCGGCTTCAGTACCGCTATCTTGATCTGCGCCGACCCTCTCTTCTGAAGAATTTTGAACTGCGCCACCGAATGTATCAAATCGCGAGGAAGTACTTTGACGAAATGAAATTCCTCGAGATAGAAACACCGTTCCTGATGAAGAGCACACCCGAAGGTGCGAGAGATTTTCTGGTCCCAAGCCGTGTACACAAAGGAAAATTCTACGCTCTGCCGCAGTCGCCGCAGACTTACAAGCAGATACTCATGGTTGCGGGGATGGACAGATATTTTCAGATTGTCAAGTGTTTCCGCGATGAAGACCTCCGGGCCGACCGCCAGCCGGAATTCACGCAAATCGATGTGGAAATGTCGTTTGCCGATGAATCGGATGTCATGAGCGTTACTGAAGGGCTGATGGTGCGCTTCTTCAGAGAACTCAAAGGAGTGGAAATAACAACGCCGCTCCCAAAGATTTCCTACAAGGAAGCCATGGAAACCTACGGGTCCGACAAACCCGATACGCGTTTCGGTATCCGGCTTCATTCGATTTCCGACATATGCACAAACACTCAATTCAGGATTTTTAGTGAAACAGTGCAAAAGGGTGGTGTTGTCGCGGGACTTACGGCTCCGGCTTGCGCCTCCTTTTCACGCAGTCAGATAGATGGACTTTCAGACTATGTTAAAAAGCTCGGCGCCGGCGGACTGGTCTGGATCCGTATCAGCGACGGTAAGTTGGAATCTCCGGCAGAAAAATTTCTCGGGCAGGACGTACTCCGGAAAATCGCAGAGAGAATGGATGCGCACGACGGCGATCTCGTTCTCATTATTTCCGATGCGTGGTCAAAAGCGTATACAATCCTCGGAGCGCTCCGCCTCGAAATCGGACGTCGGCTTAATGTGATCGATGAAGGCAAAGATCATCTGCTCTGGGTAACGGATTTTCCTATGTTTGAATACGATGACACGGAAAAGAGGTATGTGGCAGTTCATCATCCGTTCACATCGCCGAACCTCGACGATATATCTCTGATAGACAAAGAACCGTCCAAAGCGCGTGCACGTGCCTATGATCTCGTCCTGAACGGCAATGAAATCGCAGGCGGAAGCATACGGATACACGACCGGTCGCTCCAGACGTCAGTTTTCAAACTTCTCGGCATCGACGAGAAAGAGGCGAAAGAGAAATTCGGTTTTCTTCTCGATGCGTTCCGCTACGGAGCGCCGCCTCACGGTGGTATTGCCTTCGGCTTTGACAGAATCTGCATGATCCTTGCAGGGGAAAAATCGATCAGGGATGTTATTGCATTTCCAAAAACTACAAGCGCCATGTCTCTCATGGACAATTCACCATCACCGGTTGATCCTGTCCAGCTGAAAGACCTGCACATCAAAATCATAGACGAATAATTTGTTCAGAAGGACAATAACATGTTCAGCGATATTAAGAACAGACTAAACGAATTGCAGACAAAATTAATGGGTCTCCGGGGGTACCTTTGACATTGATGTCAAGGAACAGGAAATAAATAAGCTCGA
>CAYGXH010000085.1:0-9404 GCA_964353675.1 uncultured Chlorobiaceae bacterium | reverse complement strand
ACGAAAGCCGTTCGTCATCAAACCGGCCAACACGACCGGCGGAGGAACGGGGGTAATTCTCAACGCATCAACAATTGAAGACATCTTAAAAGCACGGCAGGAAAATCGGGACGATAAGTACCTTGTCCAGGAAACCATCTATCCGAAACTTCTCAACGGAAAACGCGGATGGTTCAGGGTCTATTTTGCATTCGGTGAAATCATCCCCTGCTGGTGGGACAATGTCACCCACATGTACACACAATTACTGCTTGAGGAAGAGCGGGATTTCCAGCTGCAGGAACTCCGGAACACCATGATGGCTATCCACCGGAACTGCGAGCTTGATTTCTTTTCCTCAGAAATTGCTCTGACAGACAGTATGAAATTTATCGTTGTCGACTACGTGAACGAGGTGTGCGATATGCGGCTCCAATCGGTTCATTACAACGGCGCTCCCGATACAGTGGTTCATATGATCGAGCAGCTCCTCGCAGAATATGTACATGAACACCTTTCCAAGGTGATAGAGTAAACATGAGAGATATTAAATGATCATCCGGTTAACAAAATTTGAGACATCTGAGCACAAGAGATTAACAGCATACCTCCGACCGGAAAGATATGAGAATCGTCCAAACAATCGATTAAGCAGTCTTTATCCTATTTATGAATTTCACATCCACGCATCAGCACGGTTGAAGTACGGCGTCGACGAATCGCTCTTCATGCAGAGCGGTAACGTCGTCTTCCCGAATTTCAGAACGGTTCGGATACTTGCCGACCGGATGAACGAAGTCCGGCACCTTCCCGGCGACAAAATCCGGCCCGGCGACCTCAATGCGATGGGACTCATCGACGAAATTTATCATTATGTCATTCGGCTCTACGAAGAAAGCGCTAATCCGAAAGTTTTCCAAAGAGCTCTCACGCTCCTCCATAACGCACCTGGGCAGACTCCGACAGAAAACTGCCTGCGCACATTCGGAGGGTTTTTCCCGCCTCTGGAGGTTTACCGAAATAAGCTGACCCTAGATCAGTACCTCGGACAATTCGCAGGATCAAAACCTCACTCAGAGGTAATACTCGAAGAGCTGATCATGCTCTATTTCGCGAACTTCAATCCTGCATTCGCTCGTTTCAGAGAATTATTCATTGATACTGAGCTTGCGGAAAAAACCCGCTACGGAAAAATCATTAAAACACTTGAATCATTCTTCGCGAGAGAAAAACCTTTCGGTCCCGACAATCAGCATATATTTGATCTCCTCAAAGCTCCGATCCTGGCATCTCCCGACAATCTGCAGGGCCAACTAGCATACATCCGAAAGCATTGGGGTCTTCTTTTATCCGAAAAATTCCTTAAAAAAATACTCAGCGCCGGCGACCTGATGAAGGAAGATTTACGACTCATCTTACCGGGACCATCTCAAACACCTCCGGTTCCTCTTTACTCAGCGAATGCGCTGAAGGGGATTAGCGATCTGGACCTTGAACGATTCACAGCCGATACCGATTGGATGCCGAACGTTGTCCTCATAGCGAAGAATGTTTACGTGTGGATGCATCAGCTCTCAGAACGTTATCAGCGTTCGATTACAAAACTTCACGAAATTCCAGACGAGGAACTTGATCAGCTCGCGCGATGGAACATCAATGCCCTCTGGCTGATCGGAGTATGGGAACGGAGCTCGGCATCCCAGAAAATTAAGCAATGGACCGGAAATCCCGAGGCAGCCGCATCTGCCTACTCGCTCTTCGATTATATCATTGCACACGATATAGGCGGTGAGGAATCCTTCCAGAACCTCCGTTACCGTGCAGGACAGAGGGGCATCCGTCTCGCGAGCGACATGGTCCCAAATCATATGGGGATCTTTTCAAAGTGGGTCATCGAGCATCCCGAGTATTTCATACAGTCATCTTATCCCCCGTTTCCGAACTACCACTTTACGGGCGGAAATCTCTCCGAGAATCCTAACGCTGATATTCGTATCGAAGACGGCTACTGGAACAGGCGTGATGCGGCAGTGGTATTCCAGCGGAGGGATACCGGCACAGGGGAAACCCGTTACATATATCACGGGAACGACGGCACTCACATGCCCTGGAACGATACAGCACAGCTTAACTTCCTCCGGGCAGAAGTGCGGGAAGCGGTTATCCAGACGATCATGCACGTGGCACGCAAGTTCCCCATTATCCGTTTCGACGCCGCTATGACCCTGACGAAGCGTCATTATCAGCGTCTCTGGTTTCCTACTCCCGGAAGCGGGGGAGATATTCCCTCCCGTGCCGATCACGCTCTCTCAACGGAAGAATTCAACGCGCTCATCCCGAACGAATTCTGGCGCGAGGTCGTGGACAGGATCAACAGCGAAATGCCGAACACCCTCCTACTCGCGGAAGCATTCTGGCTACTGGAAGGATATTTTGTCCGCACTCTGGGCATGCACCGCGTCTACAACAGCGCGTTCATGCATATGCTCATGAAAGAAGAAAATTCCAAGTACAGGGAATTGATCAAAAATACATTACACTACAATCCGGAAATCCTGAAACGCTATGTGAACTTCATGAGCAATCCCGACGAAGAAACAGCCATTGCGCAATTCGGAAAGGATGATAAGTACTTCGGAGTAGCGCTCATGATGGCAACGCTTCCCGGTCTGCCGATGTTTGCACACGGGCAAATCGAAGGGTATGCAGAGAAATACGGCATGGAGTACAAGCGTGCGTATTATAACGAAGCACCCGACATGCATCTCGTACGCCGTCATGAAGAGGAAATCTTTCCGCTACTTCAGCGACGTTACCTCTTCAGTCAGGTGAACTACTTTGAACTGTACAACCTGATCGATCCGCATGGAAGCGTAAATGAAGATGTTATTGTATTCTCCAACATGCACGGCGGAGAACGCGCCCTCATTTGCTTTCATAATAAATATAATGAGACGGCAGGCTGGATTAAGCACACAGTGGGACGTAACGTCGGATCGACGGAACATCCGCACATCACATACAAAAACCTCGGACAGGGGCTTGCGATCTCGCATGCCGAAAATGTATTCTATACGTTCAGGGATTACAAAACACATCTCGAATACATCCGTTCTGCGCAAGAACTCCACGAACGGGGCCTCTACACCGAGCTGAAAGCTTTCAGCTATCATGTCTTTCTCGATTTTAAGGAAATTACGGACACGAGCGGTGATTACGAAAAACTAAGAAGACACCTCCACGGCAAAGGGACACCTGATCTGCAAGAAGAGCTACACATGGTTAGGGTATTCCCGGTTCTTCTTAAGCTATCGGAGTTAGTCGGTAAAAATGCGATCAAAGCATTTACCGATGCACTCCGTTCACCGGATCTTATCACGTTGAACATCGATGTAATTTTGAAACCGATCTTCAACCGATACGAACCGTTCATGCGGGAAGTAACAACATATCTCGGTTCCTCCCACGACACGCATCCTGCCGTCGAGATATTTAAGGAGAAAGTTCTCCACATCCGCAGCATTCTGTCCGCCGGCGGTAGTACGGATAGCGGAACCGGGATGATGGTCGATCTCACGCAAGAAGACAATCTGTTAATTCTTTATGTTTATACGGTCATCAGAAGCATTGAACAAACAATACAGAAGAGGCTATTTAACCTTCTCCGCTTCGGGAAAGCTTTTGAGGATATCACCGTAATCCTCGGCATTGGCGATCAGCGTGTTGTATATGTGAACAATTACCTCCGGCTTTTCCTCTCTGCCGAATTTTCTTCTGATTCGGAATTTTTCCAGCAGGACACTTTAATCCGTATGCTTGATCATCCCGAAGTCCGGGTTGCTATTCAATGCAACCAGCACGATGGCATACTGTACTACAACAAGGAGCGGATGGAGGAACTGTTAAGATGGATGTACACACTGTTCCTTCTGAGTAATGAGGTCACATCCAGCGCACAACGACAATCTGCCGAGGTACTCATTAGAAAATTCCTTAAGGCATCCGAGCGATCAGGATTTAAACTTGAGGAATTTAAATTACGGATTTCCCAAACGGAGGTAAAACATCATGCATGATACATTAGCAATAATTTTGGGTGGCGGGCGCGGGGAGCGTCTTTTTCCACTCACCAAGGTACGCGCGAAACCCGCGCTCCCCCTTGCAGGGAATTACCGTCTGATTGACATTCCTGTAAGCAATTGTATTAATTCTGATATCAGAAAAATCTTTGTGCTGACGCAGTTCAATTCGGCATCACTTAACAGGCATATTTCCACAACCTACTGCTTCTCACCGTTCATGAAGGGTTTCGTGGAAGTTCTTGCAGCTCAACAAACTACGACGAGTCCGGAATGGTTTCAGGGAACGGCCGACGCAGTAAGAAAAATACTATGGGTTATTGCCCCGCACACGGAGCAAAACCTGCTCATCCTTTCGGGCGACCATCTTTACCGCATGGATTATTCACATTTCGTTAAAGCCCACAAGGACACGGGCGCAGACATAACGATCGCAATGATCCCGGTCGCAGAGTCACATGCTTCAAATTTTGGTCTCATGAAGATCGACAGCACCGGAAGGATTATTGGTTTCAAAGAAAAACCGACGGGTGCAGCGCTGGATGAGATGAAAGTTGATGTTAAGACCATAGGATTCGTCGATGCGTCTTCCTGGGGTACCTCGTATCTCGCTTCAATGGGGATTTACCTCTTCAAGAGAAGCATCATGGAAGAGCTGTTAGAGCGGTTTCCAAAGCATACCGACTTCGGCAAGGATATCATTCCTGAGGCAATACGGCACATGAAAGTTCATTCTTACATTTTCCGTGGGTATTGGGAAGACATTGGAACGATCGAATCTTTTTACAGGGCAAACCTTGCCCTTGTACAGCACCCGAATCCATCTTTCAGCTTTTTCGATGAGCGATTTCCGATCTACACGCGGCCTCGCTTTCTGCCGCCGAGCAAGATCATAGACAGTAAGATCGATAAGTCGATGATCTCCGACGGATGTATTATTCGAAGTTCCCATATTACAAATTCCATCGTGGGTGTCCGCGCAAGGTTATGCGAAAACAGTCGCCTTGAGAATGTACTGTTCATGGGTGCCGATTTTTTTCAATCGGACCCGGAGCGTTCAGAGGATCGACAGGCGCACGTACCGCCGGTTGGAGTTGGAGAAAACACAATTATCCGTAATGCAATCGTCGACAAGAATACGCGTATAGGGAAAAATGTTCAGATCATCAACAAGAAAAAAGCGGAAAAGAGGGACCGCGAGAAGGAAGGATACTGCATCCGCAATGGAATCGTCATCATCATCAAGAATGCTGTAATTCCCGATAACACTGTAATATAGTATCGGGAAAATCCGCATGGTCAGAGAATCAAGACAGATCATCATGATCGGCGCCGAGAATGGCGCCCTAAAAGACGGGAAGATCGGCGGCCTCGCCGACGTTATCCGCGATCTGCCCAACGCACTTGGCAGAGCAGGCTGGAGTGTTACAGTTATCACACCAGCGTACGGATTTCTGCACACTGTCAATCCTTCCAAACCGGTCGGTACCATTACATTTCCTTTTTCAGGAACCGATCATAGCGGACTCTTTTTTGAAGTACAGGCAACAAAACCGCAGGAAAATGTCAGACACCTTGTATTTGAGCACGCGCAAATCCGTGGAAATCCCATTTACTCCGCCGATCCACCAGATCAACCGTTCGCGAGCGATGCAACAAAATACGCCCTCTTCTGCTCGGCAGTCGGCCAGTTCGTTCTGTCCTGCGATGATTCATCCGTCATTCACCTTCACGATTGGCACACTGCAACTCTCTTTTTTCTGAGAGACCGTCATCCCTCATTTTCCGGACTTAAGAACTACAGAATCGTCTTCACAATCCATAATCTCTCATACCAGGGAAGCCGGCCAATGCGAGGCAACCATGCAACCGTGGAGAAATGGTTTCCACAACTCTTTACAGATACAGCCTGGATGGATAAATGGATAGATCACAGATACAAGGCACCGACATTCACACCGATGGCGGCCGCAATTGAACATGCCGATATGCTCAACACCGTATCTCCCACGTATGCTGAAGAAATTCTGACGCCGAGCGATACCGAAAAAGGATTTCATGGCGGCGAGGGACTGGAAAAGCTTTTACAGAAAGCTAAGCGAGAGCACCGACTCACCGGCATACTCAACGGAATTGAATATCCGAGTGACCGTATTGACCACAGAGTGCCATTCAGCAAACTTTTAGACATCATTCAGGCAGAAGTCCTTGCGTCGAATGAAGCTCATGCACCGGCCCTTCCAGAGAGTATCATTGAGCGGATATTGCATATGAGATCCCAGCCGGCCGGTCTGCTTCTAACAAGCGTAACACGGGTCAGCGAACAGAAAATACGACTTCTCTTTGAGCGGGGAACCGCGGGGAAAAGCGCAATCGATATGATACTTAACACGCTTGACAGATATAACGGATTTTTCATACTCATCGGTAACGGCGATCCAAAATACGAACGACTTCTTGAACAATGTGCAGCTGCGAACAACAGGTTTCTCTATCTGAAACTCTATTCGGACATTATCGCACAGGCACTCTACGCAAACGGAACAATATTCCTGATGCCCAGCTCGTTTGAACCGTGCGGTATCACTCAGATGATTGCCATGCGTGACGGACAACCATGCATCGTGCACGCAACGGGAGGATTAAAGGACACCGTAATTGATGGCGTCAACGGTTTCCAGTTTAAGGGTGGAACAACTAAGGAACAGGTTGACAATCTCCTCGCCACCACAAAAAGGGCACTGAAACTTTACTCGGCTGATGAGTATCAATGGCAAAAGATCAGTTCGGAAGCAAGGAGAGTTCGATTCGACTGGGAAGCAAGCGCCGGGCGGTATATTAAGGAAGTATATTCACCCCCATAAAAAAATCGAGCCCGGCACTTTCACGTGCCGGGCTATCCCCAGAACACTAACGTAAGTTGCGGAGGTTTCAACTTACAGTACCAATTAACAAAAATCTTCCCCGCATTGCTGTGTCGGCGCTCACATTTTTCTTTTTTTTCTTTAAAACAATGGAAAAATTGAACTTCCGCATTATTTTTTCTATTTTATACAATATCTGCAGCAAAATAATAAAAACATTGAATTTTAATACCTGGCTCTATTATGGCGGATAAACGAATAACAGTCATCGCACTGGCATATGCAGCAGTAATTTTTCTCCTGAATACTCTCGGCTTTTTTTACCCTACACATTCGACGTGGGGCTTTCATTTTAGCGGATTTTTACTCCCTATAGTTTTCATCGCGTTTATCATTATTACGATCACAACCGTCCTCCATATCGGTAGACGGGGCATTCCGCAATTTATATACAAAGCTGCGGATTACATGTCCTCGAGTCCGATATATTTTCTCGTTGCTTCCCTCGGAACATTTGTAATCGCGGGTATTCTTCTGCGGGCAGCGACGCCGCTTCTTGGCGACGGGTTCTTCCTGGTAAAAAATTTCGCAGAAGCGCTCCGTGGCGCCGATTCTATTTATCCACGCAACGAGCCGCTGGCTACCTTTTATTACTTCTCATTCATGACCGTTCTCAAGGTTGTCACATTCCAGGATTTCATGAATGCGTTTCTCATTGCAGATTTGCTCCTGGGTATCGTTTTCATCACGTGTGTATTCTATACCGTCAGAGCACTGCTAACAGATTCTCTCGACCGATTTCTTGCATTCCTCTTTCTCTCAACTCTGCCATATATGCAGCTCTTTCTCGGCTACGTCGAGACATATGCTGCTATCCTCACAATGCTCGCTCTTTTCACGCTCGTCTCCGTACTTTGCATCAAGCGGAAAATTCCCTTCATGCTCGTAACGGTCACGGCGCTTATCATGGTCTTGACGCACTACCTCGCCCTTCTCCTTGTTCCCGCGCTGATCTACCTGACGTGGTTCGTCGGGAAGAATGAAGGCAGGAAACCTATTCTCAAGGGCTACGGCCTCCTCGTGTTTGCATTCTTACTTCTTCTTTTTATTACAGGTTTTAATCTGAGCCAATTCAACGAAAGCGTGCCGTACAGTCACTTTCTGCCGCTGAGCCTGAGTAATGATCCGATCGAAGCACATTCGGAAGCTTACACGTTATTTTCCTTATTTCACGGGATCGACCTCCTTAACTTTTTCATCCTACTCTGCGCTCCCTCTATCCTGCTGGTCTTATTCGTTTTCTTCAAAGGAGAGCGGAATAGATTCACATCAACGGAAGGAAGATTTCTGCTGATCGCTGCCGTACCTGTTTTCCTTTTTCTCCTCGTCGTAAAGTTTGATATCGGCGCAGCAAAGGACTGGGACGTTTTCGCGCCTTATATGCTATTACTCGGTTACCTGGCGCTGGTTGTATTCTTCCCCTCAGAGACCGATGAGAAAAAAAAGGCTTTCCTTATTGTAGCGATGGTTACACTTCTGCACTCTCTTACATTCTTCGTCCTAAATGCTTCCGTTCAACCGAGTGTAAAACGGTACGAATCCTTTTTCAATACGAAGACATTATCAAACTTCGGGTTTTACAGCTCCTCTCTGGGACTTGCTCTCTACCACCACCAGATGAAAAATGAATCTGAGGTCATCAGGGTTTGGGAACGATATACCGCTCAATACCCTGCCGACGGGCGGGGATACGGTAATATTATTACAAATCTGAAAAATTTCGGTACCGACAGTGTTGGCAGGATCGAGGAAACTTTTCGCCGCTGGATAACAGCAATTCCTGACGACAGTACTGCAGTAGTTAGTTATTCACGCTTCTCACTCGACCTCGGCAATTTCAGCTTTAACGAAGGTCAGCTTGAAAATGCGCACATGTATTATACCAGGGCAATCTATTTCGACCAGCAATACGAACGGGCATATAATAACCTCGGTAGTGTTTATGCACAGGAGGGAAAATTTGATACAGCCAAGGTACTCTTTGAGAAGGCAATTTCCATCGACACCAACTACGCGGAGGCGTATTACAATCTAGGTTCGGTGTGTGATGATATGAAAGACCGAAAAGCTGCGATCCGTTTTTATATAAAAGCGGCTGAACTCGGAAATATCCAAGCCGTAGAGAAGTTAAAGAATATGGAAACACCATAAGCAAGCGGTTATATTTATTTTTTCATCGATGTATTTATGAACCTGGCTGTCACATCGAATCATAGACAACCAATTCGGTCAATCATACTGATTGTTTGTACATTTCTTTTGTTGCCAATTAGTTCAGGGTGCAATCGGAAGGAATCCGACAATAGATTCAATGATTCGAAGTACGTTCTCAGTAAAGATGACTTTTTTCTTAAAGGTTTAGACTATGGGGCGGATTCTGCCGCTGTCGTGAAAGCAATAGGTTATCCGGATAGTGTTAGAG
>CAYGXH010000084.1:0-9520 GCA_964353675.1 uncultured Chlorobiaceae bacterium | reverse complement strand
TTTACAATAACGGACGTTTTGAGTTTTTCGAGGTAAGGAAGCTTATCATCTATGAAACTACGCACGCCGACATTTGCCAAACCGATCGAGTTTAACATTCCGCTTGCAGTTTCAACGATGCGCGGAGGAGGATTGCCGACACGCGGATTCATGGAAAGAGATTTCGTTACGATTCCGCCGAGTTCACTGACATCAAAGAAATCACTTGCCTCGCTGCCGTATCCGAATGTGCCGGATGCGACAAGAACCGGATTCTTAAGCGTCAGTGTCCCAATCTTAACTTCCGTCTTCATCTTTTACGGTATTTTAATTGCGCGTATATTGAAAACAGGTCCGTCAGTACACACAAGTCCGTACTTCTTTTCACCCGCGGCGAGCTCGACCGGACAGCCCTGACAGATTCCGAAGCCGCATGCCATGACGCTTTCCAGGGAAACTTCACAGGGAACATCATACTGCTCCATGAGTCGAGACAGACTTTTCAGCATTGGTTTCGGTCCGCACGCGTATATTTTTCGTCGGATTGATTTACTTTCCCGGAGATATATTTCAAGCAATTCGATTGCGCTTCCCTTAAATCCCTGGCTCCCATCGTCAGTCGCGATGTGTAAATTCTGAAGATGGTGCAGAAGCAGTCGTTGAGAGGTACGAGCGCCAATAAATGTTTGAAATTCATTGTTTAATTGAAGCAATACAGAAGTGATCATGGGAAGCGGCGCCGCTCCCATCCCGCCGCCAACCAGGAGAGCTTCCCCGTGAGAATTATCAAAGGAAAATGGAGTCCCTAATGGTCCGATGACATCAATAAATTCACCGACTTTTCTTTCAGCAAGAATTGCAGTGCCACGGCCGACAATATCGAATATAATTTCAATTTCGTCACCCACGACCTGTCTTATGCTGAAAGGTCGTCGCAGTAATGGATCAGTGAAACCATGAACCCGGCTATTCACGAATTGTCCCGGTTTCGCCGTATGAGCGATTGGCGGCGCAGAAAACCTAACAGCGATAATGTCCTTTACAACTTCTGATATATGCGTGATACGGAAATTATCTTGTATCATCATTGATGGATTCTTTGAATCGTGCGGAACTATTATATTCCTCTCCCCTCATCAAGGCCGGGGTCTTCATCTGCTTCCTCCTCGGGATCTTCTTCCTCAGGATCAACTACTTCCTCCTCATCATCCTGCTGTGCATCCCTTCTGTTCAGCCGTGAATTGGGATTCTGTTCATCCGCGTTTTCATCCTGTTGCCGTGCGACTCCCGGTTTCTGCAGCTCGCCCTGTTTCGTCGTTTTTGGAACGGCTTTTATCTCATTAATTTTTATGAAGTCTGACAGTTTCTCCGGATTCTCCTTAACGCTTACCTTCGGTTTTACTTCTGCTGCATATTGTGATGATGGATATTCCTTCAGCAGACGTTTATACCAGAAAAACGCGCTATCGTTTAGTGAACAGTAGTTCTCCAGAATCCAACCGACTGTATACAGCGCCTTGGCGGCGACGGGGGAGCCGGGATATTTGTCGGCAACTCCGGCGTATGCACGTATCGCTCCCGTAGTATCATCGGAGAACAACAGCGTTTCTGCACCGCGGAAATCATTTTCTGCTGAATCTTGATCCGCGTTCTCAACCTTTATACCCCGGTTTATTTTCACCATCCTTGCATACTCCGTCGTATCGTAACGTGAGAGGATGAGCGAATATAAGGAATCAACTGCCGCCGTGTCGCCGCGCGACCGTTCGATTTCTGAAAGCGCATATAGCGAACGCGGTATATACTCTGAAGCAGGGTATTCATCAATAAGATGCCTATACCACACTACAGCCGAATCATAGTGATTTATCTGAAGAAAAAATAAACTTGCGAGTTCAAACTTGTTTTTTGCAATGATTGACCTGAGCGAATCGGGAGAAAGCTGCTGTTTGACAGCTTTGGGTGCGGCCTCTTTTACTTTTTTCGTTGTATCACTCTTTGCGATAAGCGAATCACCGGGAGCGCGAATCTGAACAGGAGGCACCTTGCTCTCTCCCGTAATTACTGAATCGCCGCGAAACAGCGTGTCGGATATCTGTGCTGAAGCGATTGTCAGAGAATCGGAAACGGGTAGCACTACAGCATTTTTCTGATCAGTAATTTTGGAGACGGAATCTTCTTTTGTGGTATCAGTCTTCGCGATAAGCGAATCGTCAGGAGTACGAATCTTAACGGGAGGTACCTTGCTTTCTGCCGTAAGCAGGGAATCACTGCGAAACAGTGTGTCGGATATCTGTGCTGAAGCGATTGCAAGAGAATCGGAAAGGGGCAACACCGCGACATCTTTCTCATCCGGATTCACGGAGATTGTATCATCGCCGCTTGCAACTGATTCAATCACGGAGTCAGCGGGTGAATTAATAACATCCTCCGAAAGTGAATCAATGATTGCAGAAGAATCAGCTCGTTTCAAAACCGAATCGGGTGTAAGAGCCAGCACAAGCAGACTATCATATTTGTCAAGATTTTCATGAATCTTGAAATACTGTATGAATGTGTTCAATTTCTTCTGGGCAAGCGGAGTGACCTCAGAGCCTGGGAATTCCGCTTTCGCTTTTTCATAGTAAAACTTGGCTCTTGGATAATCGGAATAATACCGGTCGTACATCACTCCGCGTTCGTAGTAAGCTTTCGCAGCTGCATCCGTCCGTTTGTAGGTTGAGTCGATCGTTTCATAAAGCTCGAATGCCTTGACGGTATCACCGATGATCATGTATGTTCTTGCCCGTTCCAGTTCCACCAATCCACGCTCATCATTCTTTAGTTTTTCACTGCTGAGATCTGAGAATGTTTGAAATGCAGCATCATAATCGCCGGACGCTACCTGCATCGCGCCGCTTCTTAGACGCGCCTTGAATTCACGGGCAAAATCTTTTGTGTACTCGGATACTCTTGCGTATGCCTCGGCCGCCTGACGGTGGCGATTCAGATGTTCATAACACTGAGCACGGTAATAATGCAGACGGGATAAAAGATCATCGTCGGCAGAAATTTCCATTCCCTTCTCATAGGAAATTATCGCCTCTTCATATTCCTCCCGGTCGACCATTATCTGTGCCTCCAGCATCATCCCCAGCACAACCATATCGTCTTCGCCGGCCGCTGTAACTTCCGGTATAAGCTCCCGAAGAGTCAGCAGAGACTCATCGCTCTTCCCCGACTGGTAGAGCGCTATGGCGAGCCAGAGTTTCGATTCAAACCGAAGTGAACTTGAAGAGAAGTTTTCGAGAAATTCCCGGAATTTTC
The DNA here is from genome assembly GCA_964353675.1 of uncultured Chlorobiaceae bacterium. Lineage (GTDB taxonomy): Bacteria > Bacteroidota > Ignavibacteria > UBA10030 > SZUA-254 > CAYGXH01. Next base: position 6,235 of record CAYGXH010000084.1, on the reverse strand, counting down.
TTATCGCAGACTCTGTCTCGCCTCTGTACACATACGATTGTCCGATCATAATAAGACTGTGGTCGAGGAAAGACGATTGAGGATAGAGCTGAATCACTTTCGAACATTTCTCGATGACTTTTTCAAACTTACCCGCTACTGCCTTCGGAATTACATACGGTCTGAAGTAATTGGTATCACGATCTTTCTGGGGTGTTTTTTCAACTTCCCGAACTGCCTCGCTGAATACTTTCTGGGCATTGTAGTACGTGTTGAAATATGCCGTAACATTATGGTAAGTAGAACAGCCGGCTAAAAGAGTAAGCCCGCTTATGCATAATACGACGTGGAGGTAATGTTGCCTGATGATGTTCATTCTTCCGATACATTTAAAAATACGCATTAATTTTACGAAAATCAATTCATAATCAACAATTCATAATCAACAATCGCGGGTAACTTGCACATTTTCGTATGAATACGTACCTTCTTAGTGAACACCTTGGGGGGAAAATATGTTCTCACATTGCCTCAGCGGCACGACCGTGGGCATCAAAGCTCACATCATTCAGGTTGAAACGCACATCGCACCGGCTTCACATATCGTCACAGTAGTCGGTTTGCCGGATAATACGGTCAAGGAAAGCCGTGACCGTGTGTACGCAGCAATTAAAACAACCGGTTTCAAATGGCCCGGACAGAGGATCACAGTTAATTTAGCCCCAGCCGATATCCGGAAGGAAGGATCATCCTTTGACCTTCCTATAGCTATCGGGATACTGGCTGCAACAAAACAGGTAGATACAGGTCTGCTAAATGATCTGATGCTCCTAGGCGAGCTGGCACTGGATGGAACACTCAGGCCGATCCACGGTGTGCTGTCCATCGCGGCGGAAGCCGGGAAGAACAAAATCCGCGGAATTATCGTCCCTCGGCAAAACGCGCGGGAAGCCGCAATCATTGCAGGTCTGGAAGTCTATCCGATGGATTCACTAAGCGAGGTGGTCTCATTCTTAAATGGAGAACATTCAATACTCCAGCCTTTTCATGTCGCATTGGAAGATGTTTTTCCGTCAGATATTAAATACGCCGTTGATTTTTCCGATGTAAAAGGACAGGAAAACGTAAAGCGCGCTCTCGAAGTAGCCGCCGCCGGGGGGCATAATATTATTATGATCGGCCCGCCGGGTTCCGGAAAAACTATGCTCGCAAAACGGATCCCGACGATCCTTCCTCCACTGACGTTTGAGGAAGCGATAGAAACGACAAAAATTCATTCGGTATCGGGTCTCCTCCCTTCCGACACAGCGTTACTAACAACCCGTCCGTTCCGTTCGCCTCATCATACAATATCTGACAGCGCTCTCGTCGGAGGCGGTACTATTCCCCGACCGGGTGAAATATCGCTCGCACACCATGGTGTTCTTTTCCTGGATGAACTCCCCGAGTTTGCTAGAAACGTTCTTGAAGTTTTGCGCCAACCTCTCGAAGACGGACATGTGACTATCAGCAGATCCAGAATGTCGATAGATTACCCGGCCAGTTTTATGCTGATTTGCGCGATGAATCCATGCCCATGCGGTTACTACACCGATCCCGCAAAAGAATGCACTTGTACAAAAATGCAAATTCAGAAATATATGGCTAAAATATCGGGGCCTCTGCTTGACCGGATCGATATACATGTCGAAGTTCCGGCGGTTCTCTACAGAGATCTTCTGAGAAAAGAGTCGTACGAATCGTCGCATTCTATCCGTCACCGCGTCATCGGCGCTCGTGAATCACAAGTGAAACGTTTTACTGGCAGGAGAGGAATGTTCTGCAACGCGGATATGGTTTCGAAAGATATTCATACATACTGCAGCATTGATTCTGCCGGCGAGGAATTATTAAAAATGGCAATCACAAAACTTGGTCTCTCGGCACGCGCCTATGACAGGATCCTCAAGGTAGCACGCACGATCGCAGATCTTGCAATGTCGCCAAAGATCAATCCCGAACACCTCAGCGAAGCGATACAGTACCGGAGTCTCGATCGCAACTTATGGCAGTCATAACTCAACATCGGCGCGGAAGATCCTTCTTCTCATGGATTTAAATATTTAAGATCTCAGGATGTTTCAGCCGAACCAACTACTTTCCTGGGAAATATAACCAGGTTCTCATAACGTTTCTAATTAGCGCGGTAACGTGAGTACTTCAATCCCCGCCAGAAGGACAGCTCCAATGCCGTGTATATCATTGAGAGGCGTCGGGCGCCGGTAGTAAAAATTCAAATCATCGCTCACGCCCGTGCCTTCGCAAACGCCTTCGATTTGGCCATCGTACCGAATCTTTGTCAGTATTCCTTCCCATCCCTTTAATGCAATCGAAGCGTTTATCGGTTCGATGTACCCCATATTCACTGCACGGGCAATCCCGTATGTGAACATCGCACTGCACGAAGTCTCCAGGTATGAATCAGTTTTGTCGAGCAGCTGACGTCACAATCCATCACTCCCTTGACGCACAACATCTGCAAGGATTCATCGACAGTTAACAGAGTCATTGGTTCTTGATATTCCGATGTGCAAATGGTTAATCCAGGATTGCCAGACGAATCACCTGAGCATCCAGAGTGAAACCGATGAATCCAATATTGTTTAATTGGTTAAACATCGTTTGAACCGATTCAATATTATGAATTTACTTTCAAAAAAGCAAGCGGAAAATCACTTATTTTACCTTATTCGAATAACTAATAAGTGAACACATTAATGGGAAATGTGCTTGTAGAAAGCAACAAATTAAGCCAGTCTTATTCATTGAGGCCAAATAGTGGAATCTCCCAATGCGTACGTTCCGATACGCTGTATTTCATTTTCCTCTCCTCATCAAAGTTCTACTGACATATCTCGCGTTGGCGCCAAAATTCAATCCCGAACACCCCAGCGAAGCAATTCAGTACCGGAGTCTCCACAGAAACCTGTGGTTGCTCTGAAAAAATTACAGAGCAAGATACATTGAATCATACCGGAAAGAGTGATATATTTCCTTAGTATATAAAAGGAGCAGGAATTGAAAAGACCTTTAAAAGTCGTTGTATCATCCACCCTCGTACCCGATTCTTACGAAATAATAATCGGTATCGGACTCCGTGAGGCAATCGATGAAATCAGATCGCGCTTTTCAGGAACGAAGGTCTTTGTTGTCACCGATTCTAATGTTATGAAGTACTACGGTTCGCTCTTTCAGAAAAAGCAATGGATAACAACGGTAATCCGTGCGGGTGAGCGCAGTAAATGTCGTCGTTCCAAAGAAATCATTGAAGATCAACTTCTCTCCAACAATGCTGCAAGGGATTCGATAATCGTGGCGCTTGGCGGCGGAATGATCGGCGATCTGGCAGGATTCACAGCCGCGACTTTCATGCGGGGGATACCGTATATCCACATCCCGACTACACTCCTGTCGCAGGTCGACAGCAGTATCGGAGGTAAAGTCGCGATCAATCACCCGCTGGGGAAAAATCTAATCGGCGCATTTCACCATCCGGCCAAGGTTTACATAGACATTAATACATTACAAACCCTTCCGGATCGGGAATTTCAACAGGGTATAGCCGAGGTTATTAAGTACGCGGCTATATTAGACGGCAGACTTTTTAATTACCTCGAGGATCACTATAACCAGGTTATATCCCGTGAGGAAAAAGCACTGCTCTATATTATACATCGTTGTATCAAGCTCAAAAAATATGTTGTCGAGAAAGACGAAAGAGAATCTAATTTCAGAAGGGTCCTCAATTTCGGACACACAATCGGTCATGCTTTGGAATTATATCTGCATTACAAATTATCGCACGGTCAAGCTGTAGCGATCGGTATGGCAGTTGAAGCGAGACTCTCCCATAAATGCGGATTGCTAGATAATAAGGATTTGGAACGCTTGAAGGGACTGATTTCACTTTATCATCTACCCACCGCGATCCCACCAGAGATTGACATCGCCCGTCTTCTGGCATTGACTTCGCTAGATAAAAAATCTTATAGAAACAGCATCCGTTACACACTTCTGGAAGCCATAGGAAAAGCCCGGTGGGATGTCGCACTTAGCGAAAAAAGAGTAGAGAAAGCTTTATTGAAGTGATACTCTGTCCCTCGATACAGCCATCGTCAACAGAAGAAGCCATCGAATTGCTAAGCGAATTCAGGCGCTCCGCCGAGCTTGTCGAAGTACGAGTTGATTCGATCAGGAATCTCAATCTTTCCCGTTTGCTGGTTTCTCCCCGACCAAAAACCATAATAACACACCGCCAAACAGAGGACAATGGTAATTTTGCAGGATCCGACTCGGAACATTTCTCTGTTCTTCGTGAAGCTGCAGAGCTGGGAGCGGAATACATCGACATCGAAATGCGGTTAGGGAAAAGGTCATTTGATAAAATACGAAACCTAATGAAAGCGGTAAAAATTATTTGTTCCCATCATGATTTTAATAAAACTCCGCGGAACTTATCGGCAATCTATGAGAAAATGAAATTGATGAGAGCCGACATCATCAAGATCGCGACAATGGGGAACAGCATTACCGATAATGAGAAAATATTTGATCTCCTGCGCCGCGGACGAAGGGAAAGGAAGAAAGTAATCGGCATATGCATGGGAGAATACGGCGAAATAAGCAGAATCCTCGGCGGCAAATTCGGCGGATACCTTAGCTATGTCTCTCCGTCGGATGCAGGCGCAACGGGACCCGGACAAATAACGATCGAGCAGATGAAGAATGTTTTTCGGTCAGATAGAGTAAGTCGGAAAACGAAGATTTTCGGTCTTGTCGGTAATCCGGTCAGGTACAGCAAGGGGATTTATTATCATAACACGATATTTTCAAGCCGTTTTCGGGATGCTGTGTATGTTAATTTCCTGGTCGATAACCTTGAAAAATTTCTGCCCTCTGCATGGAATTACATAACGGGAGTCAGCGTAACGATGCCATTTAAGCAAAAAGTTGCTCAATATCTCGATGGAATTGATGCCGCAGTGAAAAATCTCGGGATTGTTAATACCGTCATCAGACGGAGGGGTAGATTGATTGGTTATAATACCGACTTATCAGCTATGCTAAAAATTCTGAGAAAACTGAAGGCGGGAAAAAATACAAAGGTTATGATACTTGGAACCGGGAGCATGGCAAGGACTATTACATATGCATGTAATATACTCGGAACGCGGGCTGTAATCGTGAGCAGAAATTTACAAAAAGCGCGAACGCTGGCAGAAAAGTACAATTTCGATTTTTCGACGTATGATGCGATTGGAAATCCGCGCGTCGATCTGCTAATAAATGGTACTTCCGCCGGAATGGGCAACAGCTCTGAAAAACCACCAATCCCCGATTCACTTTTGCGCAAGGAAATGGTTATACTGGACGTCGTATCCGCGCCACAGAGGACCAGACTCATTATGGAAGCAGAGAAACTTGGTTGTACAACAATTACGGGTGGTGAAATATTTTCGATTCAAGCGCAACTTCAGTCGGCGCTTTTTCTGGAATCGTTCCGATGACTTCTTCCGAAATTCGAGTCATCCATCCTACGGTAAGCATCGATGCGAACATCGCAGTCCCGCCCTCCAAGAGTTATACAAATCGTGCACTAATAACTGCGGCTCTTGCCAATGGTAACTCTGTCATTCGGAATCCATCGAAAAGCGACGATACTCAATACCTCAAAACAGCGCTTACACAGTTCGGTATAAAAATTATTGAAACTAATGAGGTCATCGAAATTACGGGAACGAATGGGATCGTACAACCGCCGGTTAAAGATCTGTATCTTGGAAATGCAGGGACAGCGATACGGTTCCTGACAGCATTTTCTGCACTGGCAAAAGGTACGACTCATCTGACGTGTGATGAACGGATGAAAATGAGGCCGATGCAGGATTTACTCGATGCTCTTTCCTCCATGGGAATTGAGTGCTTCTCACATAACGGCTTTCCACCTCTGATGATACACGGAGGAACACTACGCGGGGGAACTATAAATATTAATTGCGATAAAAGCAGTCAGTTTCTTTCATCGCTGTTGCTCATCGCACCATATACACCTGAGACCATGATACTTCGGATTTCAGGTAAAATTTCATCAATGCCATACATCGAAATGACGGTTCAAACCATGCAGGCATTCGGCGCTGTTGTTACACGGCCTTCTTCAGATATATTCATAATCGACAATCAGCACAAGTATATCGGTACAGATTATTCAATTGAG
>CAYGXH010000083.1:0-9538 GCA_964353675.1 uncultured Chlorobiaceae bacterium | reverse complement strand
GCTGCTTGAAGTTTCCCACCTCGGCATTTTTCTGACTGATAATTCCGTCCCTCATCCTCAGTGAATCACCGTACTGCACGGATCGGGCATCGCGGTTTTTCATGGCTTTGACTATTTCCGCGACTGCCGCCTCGATTCCGTTATCAAACCGAACGACGGTATCGAGACTGACAGCGATTCTCTTAACTTGACTCTCGTTAGTGAGGATGATGTCTTCCCAGGTAAGCTCTTCTTTTTTAATTTTTTCTATGTACTCATGCAGATAGATTGCATGTGCAGCTTCATACTTCGCGTCCTGCGCTAACTGGCGGGCTTCGTCGGTGTCGTAACGGTTCTGCTTGAGAAGATTTTCGACCTGAATTGCGAGTCTGTGAGCAGTTTCAATCGTCTTCCGTGCGTTATCGCTGACATCTATTTCATCAGCCTTCCTGAGTAATTCACGGGCCGGACTCAGGAAATTTGTCTTAATGGCATCGAGCTCCGCCGAACGGAATATCTGTTCCGCTACACCGGCTCCCTCTTTAGCATCCCCCAGATCACCACTCTCCAGGTCCCGACTCGCACTCTGAAGCTTTTCCTCAGCCTCTTTCCATAATCTCGGCGAGTAAGCCGGAGCGCCGGCGCTGATAGCATCCGCCCGAGCCGCCATTACTGCGCTGAACGCAACTTCTCCGATCGTACATCCGTCTATGGCCTTTGCGAAATACACTTTTGCATCTTCAATTTTATCGCGGATATCCTCAAGATTTTTACCCCGCTTGAAATAATCCTCAGCTTCTCTCTGATAACTCATCCCCTTTTCAAAATTCACCGGCGAGTAAATGTCGGCTTTCTTATCTTTCGCTCTCTCCATAAGCTTGTCGAGCTCGCCGAACAGCTGTGTACGCAGACTCTCCTGCGAAAACATCTGCGCGCACAATCCGCATCCGAAGAAAGTGAGCACAATGAAGAAGATATATTTTTTCATCTTTTACCCTCATTTTTTATTAAAAGACATCTGATTATACCGCAAATTGGAATGATTGTCAAGATAGGCTATGACCGATATGCCCGCGCCAGTAAACTCACAGGGTGAAGCACTTCCATCTTAAGTCCATGTTTTTTTACACCATAGAGGATCTGGAGGTGACAACCCGGATTTGATGTAACGACAATATCAGCCGTTGTTTCCTTAATATTTTCCAGTTTACGCTTAAGGATTTTCATAGAATCTTCATACCTGACGATGTTGTAAATTCCGGCGCTTCCACAACACCACGTCGACTCGTTCATTTCTACAAATTCAATTCCTGGAATTGCCGAGATCACCTTCCTCGGTTGCTCGCTTATTTTTTGCGTATGCACGAGATGACATGCTTCATGGTATGTGACTTTCGCTGATAGCTTTTTCACAGGAATTTTGAAGCCGGCTTCAGAAAGAAACTCGGTAATTTCTTTAACCTTCTTCGAAAAAGCTTGGGCACGCTCGCAGTATGACGGATCATCTTGCAATACTTTACCGTACTCTTTCATGAATGCACTGCATCCAGCCGAATCAACCACGAGAGCATCATATTCATACTGTTCGAAGATATCGATATTCTTTCTCGCTAGATCCTTTGCATCCTCAAGTTCGCCGTTGTGAGCATGGAGCGATCCGCAGCAAACCTGAGATCTCGGAATAACAACCTCGAAACCGTTGTAAAGTAGAACCTCAAGGGCATCCGTGTGGATATCTGAGAACGATACATTCATGATGCAGCCTGTAAGGAATGCGACACGACCCCTTGGCTGATCCGGCGGAGTTACCCTTTCAGAATACATATCATCGAAAAATTTCCCGTCGATCCGTGGCATGAGCATATGCTTTTCATGGAGAGATGGTGAAAAGAGTGTGAGGATTTCTGATTGTTCGACAGCATCGCGCAGACCGCTCTTTTCGTACCATCTCATCAGACGGGCTGCAAACTTTAGACGAGATTTTGACGGAAGAATATTTTTAAGAAATATGCTTTTCAGAATCCGGAAGCTCGGCGTATCACTCTTCTCTTCACGTATCTGATTTCTTGCCTCCTCGACAAGTTCGCCGTAACGCACGCCGGCCGGACAAGCCGTTTCACACGCCTGGCAATCGAGGCAAAAATACATTTCATCAACAAAATTTCGCGTAAGATCCAGTTTCCCTTGGTGGACCGCATGTATGAGATGAATTCTGCCGCGCGGTGAGGACTGCTCATTTTGTGTTATTGAATAGGTGGGGCATGTCGGCAAGCAGAGGCCGCAATGGAGACACTTCTGTGCAATATCCTCGAGATGATGCCGTAAGGATTCCTGAGAGGTCACCGTGATTTCCTTAAAAATGAAAAGAGAAGAACTCCGACCATAAATCCACCGATATGTGCCCACCATGCAACACCACCCGCGTCTGCACCGATACCGAGTGAATAGACACCGCTGAATATCTGCATGAGAAACCAGATACCGAGAAACAAAAATGCAGGTAATTCTACAATCTGGAAAAAGAAAATGATTGGAATTAATGTTGTAATTCGCGCTTTCGGGAACATGAATACATATGATCCGAGCACTCCGGCAATTGCACCGCTTGCGCCAACCATTGGAACCTCAGACTGAGGAAATATAAAAACCTGAGTCAGAGCCGCCGCCACGCCTGCTATAATGTAGAAAAAGAAATACTTTATATGTCCGAACCGATCTTCGACGTTATCACCGAAAATATAAAGAAACAGCATATTCCCGATGAGATGCAGCCATCCTCCATGCAGGAACATTGATGTCAGCAGCGGAAAGAATGTTCCTGCTCCAACGTCCATGACCTTCAAATCATATGTCATTGAATATGGAATCAGGCCATATGCCATAATGACCTTGCCCATTCCCCGACCGTGCAATATCTCAATCAGAAAAACAATAACGTTTATTACTATGAGGCAATAGGTTACAACTGGTAAAGTACGGGATGGATTTGTATCACGAAGAGGAATCATTAATTGGGTAACTTTGTACTTGGTACTTGGTACTTTGTGATATGTTATTGGTACTTGGTACTTTGTAATGAGCTAAGAGCTTAGAGCTAAGAGTTGCGCACTCTACGCTCTCTGCTCACGGTTCATTGCTCTCTGCTCTTAGCTCTATGCTTCAAATCTTTGTTTCCCTTGTGTCCTCCAGTAAATTCGTCATCCACGTTATCATATCGTTTAACGTGTCTTCACTGATCTGGTGATCCATGTCGTATTCACGGTATGTGACGATAGCTTTAGCATCGGTGAGCAGTTCCTTCGCCCGCCGCCCGAACGAAACAGGCATCACTGAATCATGGATACCATGCGCGATGAAAAAAGATTTTTTAACAACTTTATCCCAGTTATATTTGGATTTTAGGGTACTTTCAGGTATGAGACCGCTGAGAGCCACAACTCCGTTTACAAGTTCGGGTTCCGTAAGAGCGACTACGTATGACATCATTGCACCCATACTGAAACCGCAGAGATTTAATCTGGTATGATCAATCGGAAAGAGTTTCGGCACTTCACGGAGAAAGTTTATTAACTTCGTATAGCTCTCAGCAAACATTGCAGGGTTCGGCGATCCGATATCCTCAATGTCAAACCATGTGAATCCCTGTCCGTGCATCCATGGATACGGCGCTCTGACACTGATGATGAACAACCGTTCATCAAAGTACTGAGCCAGTCCCATCAGATCGTTTTCATCGGCGCCTCTTCCATGGAGAAGTACGAGCGCGGGCGCTTTACCATGTTGTACTATCTGCGGCGGTTGCGTGATGTAGAGAAGAGAGGATTTACTTGTCGTCATATGCGTTATCTCTGCCGGATCCTTATATACCTCAGATCCAGGCAACATCCTCAAACTTTTTAATCTGGTCTCTATCTGTAGGTAAGGCCCCCTCGCACTTAGGCCGGAGATCCAATATTTTTCCCGGATTAAGGACATTCATCGGATCCATCATCTCCTTCAGCGTCCTCATCATACGCATCGCCGGTGAACCGACCATCTTCTCGAGTAACCTTTTTTTATACAGACCCACACCATGTTCTCCGGTTATGGTTCCACCCAGGCTTATGGCGGTTTCTTCGACTTCGATGATTGCCCGCTCTGCACGCCGGAAAGCATCTTTATCCCGTTTATCCGTCATGTAATTCGGATGCAGGTTACCGTCACCTGCATGACCGAACGTACCTATCCGGACACCGTAATCTTTTCCGATTTTCTGAATGCGGGTGACCAGTTGGGCAATTTCGGACCTCGGGACAGCTACATCCTCCGTAAGTGTTGTCTGCGTCGCCCTTGCAAGCGAGGCAAACGCCGCGCGACGAGCTCTCTTCAATTGAATAGCCTGATTTTCATTCTCGGCAAATTTTATCTCCGTTGCACGGTTACTTTTACAAATCGCCTGCACCAGCATTCCCTCCTCTTCAATGACTGCCTTCTTGCCGTCAATCTCTATAAGAAGAATCGCTTCCGTATCTACGGGAAGTCCGATGTGTGTATAATCCTCTACGCATCGAATCGTTGTGTTATCGAGAACTTCCAGCATCGACGGCGTGATCTTTGCGCTGATAATGGCTGAAACAGTCTGCGCCGCATTTTCCATTGACGGAAAGAATGCGAGAAAAGTCCGGGCTGTTTCAGGTTTTGGAATGATGCGTAAAAGTATTTTTGTTATTATTCCCAGTGTACCCTCAGAGCCGACAAGTATATCCTTCAGGTTGTAGCCCGCTACGTCTTTCACTGATTTCCCGCCAGTGAAAAGGATTTCCCCGGTCGGCAGTACGACTTCGAGTCCCATGACGTAATTTTTTGTCACTCCATATTTTAATCCTCGCAAGCCGCCGGCATTCTCTGCTACATTACCTCCCAGAGTCGAAATACTTGCGCTTCCCGGGTCCGGAGGATATATGTAGCCGCTTTTTTCCACATGTGCCTGCAGTGCAGCCGTTATAACACCGGGTTCGACAAGAACGGTCAGGTTCTCCTGATCAACTTCGACGATACGATTCCAGTGATTCAACAGGAGGACCACCGAATTTTCGACCGGCAGTGTGCCCCCGCTCAATCCGGTTCCGGAGCCGCGCGGAATAATCGCAAATTTCTCTTCATTGGCAAGCTTGACTATCTCGGAAACCTCGGCAGGAGTTGACGGACGAATAACTGCATCGGGTAAACGCGGTTCAATCGGTGACGAATCGTACGAAAATGCGAGTCGTGACTCCGGTGAATCGAGTACATTTTCAGGGCCTACAACACTTTTAATTTTTTTTATAATTGACGGATTCATATCTTGTTACCTTTTACTGTCCGTCCGACTGCAGAGGCGATTGGTTCGATTTGCCGAACGAGGGTCTGAAACTCTTCAGGTGACAGCGATTGTTCGCCATCCGAATATGCATCGGGGGGATTCGGGTGTACCTCAACGAGTAATCCATCAGCACCGGCGGCAATAGCTGCACGACTCATAGGTAGAACCAATTCATGCCGTCCCGTTCCGTGGCTTGGATCAACGATTATCGGAAGGTGCGAAATGCGTTTTACTGCCGGAACGATGTTCAAATCGAGTGTGCTGCGCGTATATTCTACAAAGGTTCTGATTCCACGTTCACACAAAATTACCTGATCATTCCCGCCGGACAGGAGATACTCTGCGCTCATCAGAAACTCCGTGAGAGTCGCAGAAAAATTTCGCTTAATGACAACCGGTTTACCGATACGCGCAAGTTTTTTCAGAAGCTGGGTATTTTGCATGTTTCTGGCGCCGACTTGTACCGCGTCGGCATAGTCGGCCACAAGATCAACGTCGGATACGTCGATTACTTCTGTAACAATACCAAGCCCGGTCTTCTCGCGGGCTTTCAGGAGCAGTTTCAATCCCTTTTCTCCCAATCCCTGAAACGTATACGGACTTGTACGGGGTTTATATGCTCCGCCTCTGAGTAATTTCGCACCTGCGGCTTTTACCATGGTTGCAGTTGCGATGATCTGATCTTCATTTTCTACTGAGCATGGGCCGGCTATAACGATAATCTCTTTGCCGCCGATTTCCACGCCGGCGACCTTCACAATTGTGTCGTGCGGTTTAATGTCACGACTGACATACCGGTACGGTTTAAGGAGAGGGATCACATTATCAACCCCGGGTAAGGTAGAGAATTGTTCACGGAGCATTTTTCTTTCATCACCGATAACTCCGATGGTCGTAAGCTCGATACCTTTCGAAATATGCGGTTTAAATCCAAGTTCCTCGATTCTTTGAACGACTCGTTGAACATCTGCCTCACCAGCAGTTAATGCCATAACAATAATCATACAAACTCAGCTATGTTATGCAATATCATAAATATTGAATTACGGTAAAGATAAGAAAAAATGATGAGAAATTATAAAATAAACATGTCGTCCTCGCCAAACAGCCCACCAGTTAGGTTGGTGGGCAGGCGTACAGGACTGACACCACATTTATAAACATCTCGTATCTAACGGAACAATAAAAAATAATCCTGATAATTTGTGAGCTCCGTAGGAGCGGCATGTTTATAGAATAAGTTTAAAAAGATGTACAGCTCCGTAGGAGCGACACAATCTCTTGCACAAAAAATGTTTACCTTTATTTATCATAATCTCGGATCATAATAGTTCCGCTCCTGACGGAGCTTGGCATTCTTCTTTTTTTTACCTATAAACCTGTCGTCCCCGCCAAACAGCCCACCCGTTTAAGCAGGCGGGCAAGCCTACGGGACTGCTTCCAAATTTATAAACATGTCGTCCTCGCCAAACAGCCCACCAGTTAGGTTGGTGGGCAGGTCTACGGGACTGACACCACATTTATAAATATCTCGTATGTAACGTAATAATATAAAATAATTCTGATTATGTGTGAGCTCCGTAGGAGCGGCATGTTTATAGCACGGATCTAAATAAAGCGGATAGCTCCGTAGGAGCGACACCTCTTACTTTATCACGATGTAGATACGGAGCATTACATCCCCTCAACATTAGGAATAGTATACGGGCCGTCGGGGAGGACAGCTACTTTCATCATCCTGCCGTGTGAACGAATCCGCTCGTCGATTTCAGCCTGCAGATTGCTGATTGGATGTAAATGGCAGCTGCGTACATCATCCGGCGCCAGCGATGAAAAGAGACCGACTTTGGCTTTCTGTAAAATTGTTGCGAGAATTTGTACCTGCCACTGATCGATGGTGGGGTCATTCAATGAATTGAGGTTCCGAATGATTTCATCCGGTGTTGACCCCTGTGACATCAGGTTAGCGAAACGTCCATGCGACGGTATTCCATCAAGACATTCACTGGCAACGAGAATGGTACCACCCGGTTCCACAATCCGGGCTGCAGCTGAGATACCCTTGACAGTCTGATAAAGGTTTTGATCAAGAGGATAACCACCGTTCGAAGTAATTACGAGAGAAAACCTATCACTCACTTTTACAGTGGATTTTTTCAGTACTTCGGCACACCCGCGAAGATGTGTTTCCAGGTAATCACCGCAGTAAAAATTCGTAATTTTCTTTCCCGAATTCAACGTCACATTTATCAGAAAATCAGGCGGGCACGCAGATACCATTTCATTGATCTCACGCTGAATCGGATTCCGCTCCAGTTCACCCCATGTACTCTTAGGATCTGCTATCAGCTCCGTACGGTGAATGTGTATAATCGTTTCCAAAGCCGCCACAGCCGGTACAATTCCCTTCGCGCCGCCGGAGAAGCCAGCAAAAAAATGAGGCTCGATGAATCCCAACACAATTCTTTTATCGGCTTCAACGTATAACCGGTTGAGTAATAATCGGCCTTTTGTTGCGGTCACCCCTACGAACCGAAGTTCGTCCTCTTTCATACAATCATGATTTACTATCTTAATGCGTCGTACGATTTCCTCGCCGAACATTGAAATTATCTCGGAAGGCGTGTTCTTCCGGTGCGTACCATTTCCGAGTAGGACAGTGATCTGGTTGTCGGCCAGGTTCAACTCTTCAAGGAGCCAGGGAAGAATTATATTATTCGGAAAAGGGCGCGTTCCATCGGTCGTCACAACGACAACGTGATCCGTTGGTTTTATGATATCACGGAGAGGCGGGGATGCAATTGAAGTGCGGCATGCTTCAGTAAAATTGTGGCGGGGATCTTTTAATGCTTCACAAAAATCAGTTTTAAGTATGTGCCACTCGGCGCTTCGCTCGTCGGCCTGCAGTGTAATCTGGCCACAACCGTAAGGCAGTGCAACTTGCATTATAGAATTTTCACGAGCCAGTAATTACGCCCACCCCGTCTCAGTACAAGGTATTTCCCATGAATTGTTTCTTTGAGTGCAATTTTCTTTTCCACGTCTTCAATCCGTCGGTTATTGAGGTAAATACCTCCTCCCTGGATGAAGCGCCGGGATTCACCCTTCGATTTTGCCGCACCGGATGTCACAAGTAATTCCACAATGGAGCAACCATCCTGATCAAAGGCACTTTTTGGCATTTCACACGACGGGACATCGCTGAAAATATCCAGTAATTCCTGATCGCTTACCTCCGCAATTTCACCGCCGAAAAAAATCGCAGACGCCTTCACAGCCTGATCCAACGCGGTATCTCCATGGAGTCTTCCAGTCACATCTCGTGCGAGTGCTACCTGAGCTTCCCGCTTCTCAGGTCTTGATTTAACCGCTCGTTCAAGCTCTTCGATTGTCTCCCGCGGTAATAGTGTGAAGTATTTCAGGTACTGGACAACGTCACGATCATCGGTGTTGAACCAGTACTGATAGAATTTATACGGCGATGTACGTTCAGCATCCAACCAGATTGTTCCGCTCTCGGTCTTCCCAAATTTAACACCGCCCGCTGTAGTAATGAGCGGGAATACAATGGCGTGCGCCTCTGCACTCCGTAGTCGGCGGATTATGTCTATTCCCGATGTGATGTTGCCCCACTGATCACTTCCCCCCATTTGAAGGGTGCAGTGGTAGCGATCGAAGAGTTGTAGGTAATCGTATGATTGAAGAAGAGAGTAAGTAAATTCCGTAAACGACATCCCCTGCTCCTGTTCAACACGATTCTTTACAGACTCTTTCGCGAGCATTTCATTGACGGAAAAATGCTTTCCGATTTCCCGTAAAAAATCCATTAATGTAACCGTTGTCAACCATTCCGCGTTGTTGACCATTTTCGCAGGATTTGATTTTATTTCAAAGTCGAGGAAATGTGAAAGTTGTTTCTGAATTCCGTCGAGATTAAATCTGAGTTCATCGAGCGGAAGGAGTTTCCTTTCCTGCGTCTTACCGCTCGGATCCCCCACCATACCGGTTCCTCCGCCGGCTACGGCTATCGGTAAATGGCCTGCCCGCTGGAAATGGACGAGACCCATGATGGGCAGGAGTGAGCCAACGTGCAAACTGGGAGCGGTCGGATCGAAACCTATATATGCTGTAACCTGGGCAGCGCGTAAATGCTTATCAACACCCGGTGTACTGGTGTGAACGAATCCTCGCCACTCTATTTCTTTGTACAAATCTTCC
>CAYGXH010000082.1:0-9567 GCA_964353675.1 uncultured Chlorobiaceae bacterium | reverse complement strand
ATGATCGAAGATGAAGCAAAATTAACTTCAACTTTTTGGCAGGAATATCAAGCAGGAGAATTCGGCGGTTATTATCGTCCTAATAACATTGCGATTCTTTGTACACCGCTTACGACCAGCTCCGGTTACGCCTTCATGTATGATCATTACACCGCCGGTGCGATAATTGTCGGAACTCCCTCTTCACAAGCCGGTAACAACTTCGGCGCCTGGCTGGGATTTAAACTTAAAAATTCTGGTCTGAGCGGAGGTGTTTCGCATTTATACGTTACGCACTTCAGGGATGATCCGGAGATGGGACGTGTTTTCCGCCCTGAATACCCGCTTAGCTATGATAAATTAAAATCATACAACTTCGATCCAAATGCTGAAATATTATTTTCCTTGGAAATTATAAAGAGCTTGAAATAAATAATAACAAATGGTAATGGTAAGGATGTTAATATTAATTTTTGGAAAACGATAATGGAAAAAACAACAGAAGAAATAAAAAAGTACTGTGAGATATTTGTCCGAAGGCGTTCGATACGTATCTCTATTTTTATAACAATACTATTGTTGATGATCATTATATTTACATTGGGATTTCCCTCATGGAATCTGTTTGGGATGGAAAAGATGACATGGACACCTCTGTTTTACTTAATAATCTTCGGACTTATTATAATTATTGCATTCGTTTGGAGAGGCCCGGTATGCAACGGATTGCTGGGCGATGTTTTTAATACAAAATTTTGTTCAAAATGCGGATTTAAATTTTATGAGTAATGAATATATGTAGCATAGAATTGACTATATTTGAGCGGATCAAAAAAAGTATACAGTGAAACAAATAATTCTCTTTGCTCCATGTTATTAAACGCAAAGACGGCAAAGAAAGCGCAGGGATAAATATATGAAATACATGCTATGTAAACACAAAGTAAAAGATTATTTAAAGTGGCATACAATATTTTCATCGAATATGGAAGCGGCGGAAAAAACGGGATTTCGTCTGCTTCACCTTTTCGAGACACCGAAGATGCAAACCGGGTTGTCTATTTGTTCGCATTGAAAGATTTGGATTCTGCATTAGCATTCACGGAAACTCCCGAGGCCCGTAAAGCCGGCGAACTGTCGGGCGTTATTGGTGAGGTTGAAATGTTAATCCTCAATGATGAAATTTAACTCAATAAGCTCGAATAATATTACTGTCGTGGTATGAATTGTGACAGTTGAGGATAAAAGCTCGGAATGAAGCGGTCAGGCGCGTGGCCTACCCGGCGGTCACGAACCATTTCGTTACCGAGCTCAGTGAAAATAAAATAAAAGCTACTGTCACAGTATACCTGCCAGCCACTCGCCCGATCAGCCTGGGAAAAGATCGAACACGTTCGGTCGAGCGGGTCTGTCTGGCTGGGAATGTGACAGCGGAGGTAAGTTACACTCCAGTGAATAGTTTACAGAGAAAACGCAGAGTAGTTTTAAGCCTCTGCATTCCTTTGCGCTCTCTGCGTCTCTGCGATTGAAAATGAGATCTAAAGTGATGTCGGAGAGGGATCCCTGTGTATTGTGTAAACCGGTAGTACCTTATCACAAATTGTATTTAGCAGTATGGATTCCTATATTTACGCCAACACTTCGGAACGGACAATCAGCATTGCAACAGAATGAAATTTAATATGGAGACGCAAAGCCGGTTCGAACAGGTGGCACCCGATCAACTCCGGATCCGAGAGGGCGGGGGATGCCTCTCGATATTCGGCATCCCTTTCTTCGTCGCGGGAATATTTGCAACACTCATCGGATTACAAATTATACCGGTCGAGAATGAAACAGATATTCCATCCTGGTCGTGGCTTATCATCGTCTTTATGGGATTAATCTTCACATCCGTTGGCGGTGTCCTTGTCTTCGGTCGCAGATGGATAACGCTCGATATCAGCAGGAGTATGATAGTAAAGCTTTGGGGACTCCTAGTTCCGATGAGACAAACCGATATGAGCCTGCATTTATATGATGCGGTTCTGATAAAATTCGTTGCCGGTGACTCCGATTCTGCCGATAAGTATATCACCGCCCTGAGAGCGAAAGATGGAAGTAAAGATGTAGATTTATACAGCTCAACACAGTATGGAAACACGCATGAACAGGCGGTACTAGTCGCGGATTTTATCCACCTTCCGATCATCGATACATCAACTGACCATGCATCTGTTATTGATTCGCACCTTGCGGACAGCGCCTACCATGGCGAAGTAGAGAATAAGAAAGAGGAATTTGCTGCCGCGCCAAGACCTACTGTATTGCAGTCTCAAATTCAGGAATCGGCTAACGAGGTGCAGATAATTATCCCTGACAGGACTTTTAAAACCGCGAAAGTTATAAGGTACATATTGCCTGCGTTAATGCTTATTATTATAGTGCCTCAGTTCGTCTCATTTTTCCGGCGAACCAATACTCCCGATATAGTTGAATATGTATTTCTCGTTATTGCAATCCTATTTTTCGGCATCCTTCCGCTTATCGGATTGATATCCTCAATCATCCGTTCACGCAAAAGCCGCACAATTGTAACAGCAAATGCCGAAGGCATCAAAATTGAATACCGCGGCATTGTACAAACGAAAACAAACCATATCCAGGTAACAGATATTCTCGGACTCGATTACAGCACCGCCGAAACTGTTTGGAAGTCGGTACGGCAAAGTTCATCACGGCAACCCAAAAAGGACTTCTCTGTAGATTATGAATCTATGGGATATATTGGCAGGACGCCAAGGTGGATGAGAATATTCAAGAAGTTCGTAAAATCAAAAGGAATTATCATTAAATCCAGGAGCGGCTTGATAACATTCGGTGCAGGATTGCCGGATGAGGAAGTGCAATATCTATTTTCGTTGGTGAAAAGGGTAATAGTAGAGCGAAGAGCGTAGGGTATTGTCATTTGTTATCGGTGTATTATACCTGCCCCAATGACGAATGACATCTTTTTACAAAGTACCACGTATAATGTACTAAGTACAAATAACAATTTGAGGGATATACAATCATGCCTAACAACGCATTCAAACGCAGAGATTTCATCAAGACACTCCTCGGCGGTTTTGCGGTCGGTTCTATCGACTGGTCTGTATTCCCACGAGGGGACAAGTCATTACAGGGGAAGGATACTTACGACGCAATTATTATCGGTGCCGGACTTGGAGGTCTGAGCTGCGGCGCGGCTTTTGCCAGACAGGGATTCAAGCCGCTTGTCCTTGAACAGCACTCCAAACCAGGCGGTTACGCGACAACATTTACACGGGGGGATTATACATTTGATGTTTCTCTGCACTCTACAACGGTCGGAGAAAGAAACGGTTTGCGCAACCTCATTTATGGCTTTCCTGAGATATCAGACATAGAATTTGTACCGCATCCTGATCTTTTCAGGGTAATCTACCCTGAACATGATATCCGCGTACCGCAAAGGAATCTACCTGAATTTATTGCCATACTGACAAAACATTTTCCCGAAGAAAAAACCGGCATAGAAGAAATATTTGCCGATATGAAGGGGCTCTCGAATAATATTTCAAAGTTATCTTCATTGGAGGGTCAGCCGGACATGAGCACCTTCCCCGTTGAATTCCCGTATCTGGTCAAGAGCATGGGAAAAACTTGGGGCGATATGGTCAATGCACGTATTACAAATTTAAAACTAAGGACACTCGTTTCATCACTCTGGGGATATTACGGTTTACCACCATCAAAACTTTCGCCGTTCTACTATGCACTACCAACGTATGGGTACCTTGTGGGCGGCGGATATTATCCCATCGGGAGATCACAGAAAATCAGTGATGCGCTTGCAGGAATAATTACCGATCGCGGCGGAACGATGGAATTAAGTTCTCCCGTCAAAGAAATATTAATCAAGGATCACACTGCTATTGGTGTGAAAACCGAGAACGGCGATGAATACTTCGCGCGGGTGGTTGTTTCCAATGTAAGCGCTCACAGTACATTCCTGAAAATGATGCACGAAGAGGAATTCCTGAACGAATACATCCAGAAAATGAACGGATACAGCGTAAGTCTATCCTGTTTCCAGGTATTTCTCGGTCTGAAATCCGGTTTGGTAAATAAAACTGGTATTAAGGATACGGAAATATTTTACAATCCCGGATAC
This sequence comes from uncultured Chlorobiaceae bacterium, assembly GCA_964353675.1. Classification (GTDB taxonomy): domain Bacteria; phylum Bacteroidota; class Ignavibacteria; order UBA10030; family SZUA-254; genus CAYGXH01. The sequence continues at coordinate 5,414 of CAYGXH010000082.1, read as the reverse complement.
GATATTGAAGCCGACTATCAGGCGTGCCGGACCGCAGATTTTAATGATCCTGGTTATGGGCTCACTCTTTATGATAATCTTTACAAGGGATATTCTCCGGAAGGGAAGAACACTCTAAACATTCTGCTTCTGCAGGGATACGAACATTGGGAGAAGTATGAGAATGATTATTTCGCAGGCAGGAAAGACCTATACAACAAGGAAAAGAAACGCATGGCAGATATATTAATAGATAAAGTTGAAAAAACCTTACTGCCCGGTTTGCGCAAAGAAATTGAAGTGATGGAAATCGGTACACCCCTGACATACATTAGGTACACCGGCAACTATCGCGGTGCGATCTATGGATGGGACCAAACACTGAATAATTCCGGCAACAGCAGGGTAGGGCATAAGACACCTATAAAGAATCTCTACCTCGCAGGTGCTTGGAGTAAGCCCGGCCATGGCTACGGAGCGGTGATACCCAGCGGTTTGGAATGCTTTGCTGAAATAATGAAGGGGTGGTGAGGGAGCAGAGAGCAAAACACAAAGTACAAAGAACCAATAACCAATTTGCCCGAACCTTGCGAAGGTTTGTTAAGCTTAAGCAGAGTTAACCTTCGCAAGGTTTGCTAGGGACTCATTGCTCACAGCTCACACCTCAGCGCCAACACCTCTATGCTCTCAGCTCTACGCTCTTTGCTTAATGACTAATGACGCTTTTTATACAAAGTACCCAAAACAAAGAACAAAGTACTAAGTACCAGTGACCAAGAAGGGGTCCTAGCGATGCATTATCTGTTATTTTATGATGTTGGGACGGACTACATCCAACGCAGAAATGAATTCAGGAAAGAACACCTGACGCTTGCATGGGAATCTCATTCAAAAGGGGAACTCATGCTCGGCGGCGCGCTTGCAGATCCGGTGGATGGTGCAATTCTATTATTCAAAAGCGATACGCCGGCCGTCGCGGAGAAATTTGCCGCTGCAGATCCTTATGTAAAAAACGGACTCGTAAAAAAGTGGCGTGTGCGTCCGTGGACGACAGTGGTGGGTGATATGGCATCATCGCGCGTATTTCCCTGATTATGGATCGAGTCGAAAACCATCTCCTCTTATTTGTTGTCTTTGAAAGAATAAAAAAAACCCTGGTGGCTCTTATGAAGTCACCAGGGTTCCGAACTATAAAAGGTAACACTCCCCATTACCTTTTACCCCTTTCCCCTATTCCACAATTGAGGAGAATTGCCTATATACATATATCGTTGCATTTCATATGAATTGCAGAATTTATTTAAAAAAATATATTGCGATATTTCAAATATATTAAGGTATATTTCCTGAAAAGCCCTATACAAGGAACACCCGCCTACATTCTATAGGAATTTCGGCGGGCAGATAATTCAGAAATAGCACAAAATTAACACAGATATTTATCTGTGTTAATCTGTAACATCTGTGTCATCTGTGTTCCATATCTTTAATTTCCCGCATTAAAAATTTTCCTGTGTAAGAATTCAAATTCCGAGCAACCTCCTCCGGCGTTCCTTCAGCAACGATTTTTCCGCCTTCGTCGCCGCCCTCAGGACCAAGATCGATTATCCAATCGGCTGTTTTGATGACGTCCATGTTATGTTCAATCACGATGACGGTATTGCCCTTGTCGACGAGTTTCGTGAGGACGGAGAGGAGCATCCTCGTATCTTCGAAATGCAGTCCTGTTGTGGGTTCATCCAGGATATAGAGGGTTTTTCCGGTTCCAACTTTAGAAAGTTCTGTGGAAAGTTTTACACGCTGAGCTTCACCGCCCGATAGTGTCGTAGCCTGCTGACCGAGACGTATGTATCCGAGCCCGACATCGTGTAAAGTGTCGAGCTTACGGCGTATCCGGGGAATATCCCTGAGCAGTTCGATCGCTTCATCGACAGTCATAGCCAGAGCATCGGCAATGGATTTACCTTTGTAGAGGATTTCGAGTGTTTCACGGTTATACCGCTTCCCCTTGCAGACGTCGCAGGTAACGTAGACGTTGGGGAGAAAATTCATTTCAATCTTTCTCACACCGTCACCCTCGCATCCGTCGCATCTGCCCCCCTTTACATTGAAACTGAAACGGCCAACCCTATAACCGCGAATCTTTGCCTCGGGGAGCTGTGCATAAAGGTCGCGTATGAAGGTGAACAGACCCGTATACGTCGCCGGATTTGATCTGGGGGTTCGGCCGATGGGAGATTGATCAATATCGATGACCTTGTCCAGATACTCCAAACCTTCCACCGATCTGTGGGGGAGAGGAACTTCTTTTGAGTCGTAAAACTTTTTTGCAAGTATTCTGTACAGAGTATCGGCGATCAGCGTCGATTTCCCGGAACCACTCACACCGGTAATACAGATAAATGTTCCGAGTGGAAATTCAGCGGTTATAGATTGGAGATTGTTACCGGTGCAGTTATTAAGCCGAAGAACGGAACCATTTCCTTTACGGCGCGAATTAGGAAATTCAATCTTCTTCTTGCCACTGAGATATAATCCTGTCAACGATTGAATCGGTCCCTGCCGGTTCTGCACACTTATGGTTTCGCTCTTTTTAAGTAAACGGGATGGTTTTCCGGTTGTAACGAGATAACCGCCGTGCTCACCTGCTCCGGGTCCTAGATCGACGATGAAGTCGGCGCTGGTTATCATTTCCCTATCATGCTCTACTACAATGACTGTGTTTCCGAGGTCCCTGAGGTTCTTGAGGCTGTCAATAAGTTTAAGGTTGTCCCGCTGGTGAAGCCCGATGCTCGGCTCATCGAGAATATAGAGAACACCAACAAGCTGTGAGCCGATCTGTGTGGCGAGGCGTATCCTCTGGGCTTCGCCGCCCGACAGAGTTCGGGCAGAGCGGTCGAGCGTCAAATAATCGAGTCCTACATTCATAAGAAACTGCAACCGCTGTTGAATCTCTATGATGATTTGATGCGATATTTTTTCCTGCTTCGGAGTAAGTTTCAGTGATGTAAAGAATGAACCCGCCTGATGAATGGAAAGTTTGACGATTGCATCGATATTCGTGGAAATGGAGGTGTGCGTATTATAAAGCCGGACTGCCAGACTTTCTTTCCGCAGTCTTCCCCCCATACAAGCATGGCACAGTTTTGTACTCATGTATGATTCAATCCACTGACGCATTCCCTCTGAAGATGTTTCTTCGTAATAGTGCTGAAGAGTTTTGATGAGACCGCTGTATCTCTGTCTGTAGGTTACTATTCTTCCTGTCGGGTAGGTGTATAGGATATCGAATTTTTCATCGCCCGCACCGTAAAGAAGAAAATCAATATGTTTCTGTGCAAGTTTACCGACCGGTTTTTCAAGACTTATGTCGTATGCTTTTGTTAAAGCACGGACCTGACTCCAAAGCCATGTATCACGCGGTTTTCCAAGCGGCGCCAATCCTTCTTTATTAATAGAAAGAGTCTTATCGGGCATGATGAGACGCGTATCGAACTCCTTCATTTCGCCGAGGCCGTTACAAACCTGACATGCACCATACGGTGAATTGAAAGAAAAAGAATTTGGTGCCGCCTCGTCGTAACTTATGGCGCAATCGGGACATGCAAGATGTTGACTGTATAGGTGGTCGGTTTCGTCAGAGTTTACAATCACTATGCCCGAGCCCATCTGAATGGCTGTTTCAATGGATTCGGCAATTCGCGACCTCATGCCGTGCTGTACGCTTACTCTGTCGACGACGACCTCGATGGTATGAATTTTAAACCTGCTGATCTGCATCCCTTTCCGGATCTCGCGTATCTCGCCGTCGACCCTGACCCGGAGAAATCCGTCGCGGATAATTTTTTCAAACAAGTCGCGGTAATGACCTTTTCTACCTCGGACTAGGGGAGCAAGAATGATGATCGCAGTTCCATCCCTGTAATCCATAACGGAGTCGATGATCTGGTCTACAGATTGCTTCCTGACAATTTTGCCGCAGTTGTAACAGTGTTGAGTGCCGACGCGCGCAAAGAGGAGTCTGAGGTAATCATAAATTTCCGTAACGGTTCCGACGGTGGATCGGGGGTTATGCGATATCGTTTTCTGCTCTATGGAGATTGCAGGACTCAAACCTTCAATGTAATCGACATCGGGTCTCTCCATCACACCGAGAAATTGGCGCGCATACGCGGAAAGACTCTCAACATACCGCCGCTGGCCTTCCGCGTAGATTGTATCGAAAGCAAGGCTCGACTTACCTGATCCTGATAAGCCGGTAATGACAATAAGCTGATCGCGGGGCAGTTCTACGTCGATGTTCTTCAGATTGTGGACGCGGGCGCCCTTGACGATAAGTTTATCCTGCTGCACAATATTAAACTTTAAAAGTTTGGTCGTATTTATAAAAATCTCAATTCGGTACAGTGTCGCTCCTTACGGAGCTTGATGCATTCCATTTATTTTGCTATAGACATGTCGTTCCCGCCAACTGGTGCGACAATTCAAGCAGGCGGGCAAGCCTACGGAACTCGTCTCCAAATAATAGGTTGCTATTTTATCAGCTCCGTAGGAGTGAAATATTTATAGCAAAAGTCAAAATAAAGCTAACAGCTCCAGGGGAGCGGTACAATCCTGAATGAGAATGTGTTCGTCTTTGTCTGTCAAATTCATTGTTCCGCTCCCGACGGAGCTTCCCCTCTCTCTATTTTATTTCTATAAACATTTCGTCCCTACGGGACTTGCTTCAGATTAAATAGACATCCCGACCCATCTGATTATGGTACCAATTCAATATGGTGGGTAACCTACGGGACTCCGATTAATAAATGTAATAACACGCTAGCTCCGTAGGAGCGACAGATGACTACAATACAAGCGTTAAGCAACATATCATTAACACACCGATTCATCGGTGTGAATTGAACCCAATAAAAAACCGAAAGCGGTTTCAACCGCTTCGATGGAAACCGTTAAAACGGTTTTACATCTTCATCTGATTCAGAGTCACCTCGCTGAAGCGAGGTGTTAATGAAAACAATGAATTAAGTGACAGTCCAAGTACGGGAACCAGCTCCGTAGGGGTGTCATGTTTATAGCACATGTTAAAATAAAGCGAATAGCTCCGTAGGAGTGGCACAGTATAAAGAATTGATGTGGTGTTGAAAAATATACGCGAGAGTAAAGTATTAAATGAATAAACGAAATGCAAAAGAGAAGGTGCCTATAAACCTCCATGCATTATTATACCGTACATTTGTTGACTAAAACCAGTTTCTTATACCGACTATGGACTCGTCGTAAATGTGGATGTATATGCAGCGCCAAGCTGAATACCACCCTTTGAACGCACGCCGCGCGAGATACCGATGAGAAATGTCGTATTCGGCGGGAGCGGCGAGTTAGTAGGATAGTAGTAGAAATAATTTGAGTTTTCGATGAATTCGAAACGTCCT